>CAJXTQ010000001.1 GCA_913060985.1 uncultured Micrococcales bacterium
GATTCTGGTGCGGTTTCACTGATGACTTTGCACACCGCTAAGGGTTTGGAATATCCAGTGGTCTTCCTAATCGGTTTGGAACAGGGAACCTTGCCTCACGTTCGAGCCTTCGATGAACCCGGTGGGCTAGCCGAAGAGCGCCGTCTAATGTATGTGGGAATGACCAGGGCAAAACAAAAACTGGTCCTTTCCTGCGCACTCACCAGAACCCTTTTTGGCTCGCAGCAGTCGATGATGGCGAGCAGCTTCCTCGGAGACATTCCTGAGGAACTGATTGACACCGTCGGAGAGAGACAAAAAACCTCAGCTGCCAAGCCTGTTAGCCGTTGGCAGGGGGCGATCACCACGGCAGCCCAAATCAGAGACAATGACGACCTGGAATTATCTGTTGGAGATCGGATAGTTCATGACAGCTTTGGTGAGGGTGAGGTGGTTCAGGTAAATGGAAATCCTCCAAGACAGACAGCTGAAATCAGATTCGACAGCGGACAGATCAAGAAGCTGATGGTGAAGGTGGCGCCGATTAGCGTGCAGAAATAGTTTTTTAAATCAACGCTAGGATTGAGCTACAAAGCGGATTTAGATAGGGAAACAGTGGATCTTTTTGAATATCAGGCCCGCGATTTATTTGAAGCCCATGGAGTTCCGGTGCTTAGGGGAATTGTTGTCGATACCCCAGAGCAAGCGGAAGCGGCTGCAAAGGAAATCGGTGGAGTAGTTGTTGTAAAAGCACAGGTTAAGACTGGCGGTCGTGGAAAAGCAGGTGGGGTGAAAGTTGCAAAAACCCCAGAGGATGCTAAAGCTGCCGCCGAGGCCATTTTGGGTCTGGACATCAAGGGGCATGTCGTAAAAAGGCTGATGATCGCTCAGGGAGCAGATATTGCCGAGGAGTATTACTTCTCTGTACTGCTGGACCGCTCCAATCGCACCTTCCTGGCGCTTTGCTCGGTTGAGGGTGGAGTTGAGATTGAGCAATTGGCAGAAGAGCGCCCAGAGGCGCTAGCCAAGGTGCAGATCAGCGCCAATGAGGGAATTGATCTTGCGAAAGCCAAAGAAATCGCTCAAGAGGCTAACTTTCCAGCCGAGTTGGTTGACAGCGTAAGTGAAGTATTTGTGAAGCTTTATGGAGTGTTTGAAAAAGAGGACGCAACGCTGGTTGAGGTGAACCCACTTGTAAGAACCGGTGACGGCCAGATTATCGCTCTGGATGGAAAAGTAACTCTGGATGAGAATGCCGAGTTCCGCCACGAGCGCGAGCAAATGGAGCGTGACCAGCTAGATCCGCTGGAGGCCAAGGCTAAAGAAAACGACCTGAACTACGTCAAGCTTGATGGCGAGGTTGGAATCATTGGAAACGGTGCCGGTCTGGTTATGTCAACACTTGACGTTGTTGCCTATGCAGGTGAAAACCACGGTGGCGTGAAGCCAGCAAACTTCTTAGACATTGGAGGCGGAGCCAGTGCTGAGGTGATGGCAGCAGGACTGGATGTGATTCTTGGTGATGAGCAGGTAAAGAGTGTGTTTGTAAACGTATTCGGAGGAATTACCGCCTGCGATGCAGTTGCCAACGGAATTGTAGGTGCGCTGGACAAGCTTGGAAGCGCTGCCAGCAAGCCGCTCGTAGTGAGGCTTGATGGCAATAATGTCGATGAGGGAAGAAAAATACTGAGCGAATACAACCACCCGCTTATCACCCTCGCGGAAACTATGGATGGCGGAGCTGACAGGGCCGCAGAATTGGCAAAGGGGTAAGCATGGCTATTTATCTTGATTCAAACTCAAAAATTATCGTCCAGGGAATGACTGGAGCCGAGGGAATGAAGCACACCCAGCGAATGCTGGCTGGCGGCAGCGACATTGTTGGTGGAGTAAACCCACGTAAGGCCGGTGAAACCGTCGAAATTGAGGGGAAGAGCCTTCCAGTTTTCGGAAGCGTGGCTGAGGCAATGGCTGAGACCGGTGCAAATGTGAGTGTGATTTTTGTGCCACCCGCCTTTGCAAAAGCAGCTATGGTCGAGGCAATTGATGCGCAGGTGCCCCTGATTGTCACAATCACCGAGGGAATTCCGGTTCACGATAGTGCTGCAGCTTGGGATTACAACCTGAAAAAGGGCAACAAGAGTCGCATGATTGGACCGAACTGCCCAGGAATCATTAGCCCGGGTAAATCAAATGCCGGAATTACTCCCAGCAACATCACCGGTGCCGGTCCAATTGGATTGGTTAGCAAGAGTGGAACTCTCACCTACCAGATGATGTTTGAGCTGAGAGACATTGGGTTCTCAACAGGTATCGGTATTGGTGGGGATCCAGTAATTGGAACCACTCACATCGACGCCTTGGAAGCTTTTGAGGCCGATTCGGAAACCAAGGCAATTGTCCTGATTGGTGAAATTGGTGGAGACAGCGAAGAAAAAGCCGCTGAATACATCTCTAAGCACGTATCGAAACCAGTGGTTGCCTATGTTGCTGGCTTCACAGCACCAGAGGGTAAAACAATGGGTCACGCTGGAGCGATTGTCTCGGGTTCTGCGGGAACAGCGCAGGCTAAAAAGGAAGCATTCGAGGCTGTTGGCGTGAAAGTTGGTAAGACTCCGAGTGAGACCGCGCAGCTGATGCGCGATATCATCGCGGGCCTCTAGCCAATTGAACAGAGCGCTGATTCCAGCCCTTGTGGCTGCATTGGAAGCGGCGCTGATAATTGCAATCGGGATTGGAATCACGCTTGCGCCACTGACGGTTGTTTGGCTTGTCGAGCCCGACCCCAACTTTTCTTGGGTGAGCAATTTTTTGATTGCGGCAAACCTCTGGTTGGCAGCGCACGGGGTTGAGATTCTTATCCCAGCCGGCGAGCTTTCTGGAATTGAATTCGATGCCTTCAGCATTGCTGCCATGCCATTAGGGCTGACACTAATCACAGTCTTTTTGGCATACCGACTGGGAAGTCGTCTTAGCTCATCAGGCTCCTTGGTACTCGGTTGGGCTGGTGGCATCGGGAGCTTTGGTTTTATCAGCCTGTTGGTTTCGCAGGCTGCGATGAGCGAGTACGCAGAAGCAGTTCAATGGCAGGCGGTTTTGTCACCCACTCTGGTTTTCGCCATCACGGTGATTCTTTCAAGCCTGATCGGCAAAAATTTCATGATTGCTTCGGCAAGCGAGCAATCCGAGGCTGCTGAGCGCCGCGTAATTAGAGCGAGCATGGGCAAGCTAAAGAAATCGCTTCACTGGTCGCTGAGAGTTGTTTTGGATCCAGCCATTAGAGCAGGAACAATGATCACCCTGCTTACGCTGATTGCCGCATCAGTGCTCACGGCTATCCTGCTGGCGGTGAATTGGGTGGAGATAATCAGGCTTTATGAGGCCCTGCAGATCACCATTGTTGGTGGTGTAGTGGTTACTCTGGGCCAGCTGGCAATTCTTCCGAACCTAATTGTTTATGTCGCAAGTTGGCTAATTGGACCGGGATTCGCAATCGGCATTGGTTCAAATGTCAGCCCGCTGGGAACCAATCTTGGACCACTGCCGGCCATCCCCGTTTTTGGCGCAATACCCAGTGAAACTTTGGAGCGGTCAATATGGGTGGTCCTGCTGCTGGGACTATTTTCAATAATTGCGGTGGCAATCTCTAGAAAATCCACCGCTGATATCCGTTGGGAGTATGCAACTGGATTTGCAGCGAGTGCCTCTCTGGCCCTGGGGGTTGCATTGGTTGCAAGTGTTGAACTGATGCTGCTGGCTGTTGTTGCTAGCGGAGCGATGGGGCCAGGCAGATTGCAGTTTGTTGGGGTGGACCCGATTGCAGTCGGGCTAGTTAGTTTCGTTGTGGTTTTCATAAGCAGTTTCTTAGCTGGATTGATTGTTGCCAGACCTGAAGATAAAAGGCAACGATAGGCTAAGCGAATGCTCTCGGTTGTAACACTCATTTCGGGCTCAGGTTCAAACCTGCAAGCACTTTTGAAAGCCTGTGACAACCCTCTATATCCAGCAAAAATGTTGGCTGTTGGCAGTGATAAGGCTGCATCTGGTCTTTTTCACGCGGAGGAGTACGGAGTGCCAAGCTTTGTAGTTGAACCACATAGATTTTCCACCAAAGAGCAGTGGGCAGAGGTTTTGGCAAGCAACATAAACCACCTAAATCCTGACCTGATTGTGCTAGCTGGATTTATGAGGATTCTGCCTACAAATTTTGTTGATCAGTTCTATCCAAAAGTCATCAATCTGCACCCTTCTCTGCTTCCGAAGTTCCCTGGAGCGCACGCGGTCAGAGATGCTCTCGCGGCTGGCGAGAAGACAACTGGCTGCACACTTCATGTGGTTGATGCTGGCGTTGACACGGGCCCAATAATTGACTTCAGACAGGTGCCGGTTGAAAGCACCGATGATGAACATTCTCTCCACGAGAAGATAAAGACCGAAGAAAGGGCAATGCTGGTCGAGGCTGTTCGATCAATAGCCGAGGGAAAGATTGACTTGGAGGAAATAGGTGGCAACTGATAGTTCGCTAAATTATCGGGATCGAATTCAGATCAAAAGGGCTCTGATCTCCGTAAGTGACAAGACAGGTTTGCTGGAGCTTGCAAAAAATCTGGTTAGTAGCGGTGTAGAGATAGTTTCCACGGGTTCAACCGCCAAGCAGATTGCCGATGCGGGTGTGCCAGTGACCCAGGTCAACGAAGTCACGGGATTTCAAGAAACACTTGATGGCAGGGTGAAAACTCTGCATCCAAACGTTCACGCTGGATTGCTTGCCGATCTAAGAAAGCCAGAGCACAAATCACAGCTTGAGGAACTTGGAATAAAACCTTTCGAGCTTGTAATTGTCAATCTCTATCCATTTGTTGAAACCATCAACTCCGGCGCAGATTTCGATGAGTGCATAGAACAGATTGATATTGGTGGGCCAGCGATGGTTCGAGCAAGCGCAAAAAACTTTGCAAACGTTGCGATAGTAACCGCTACGGATGATTACCAGATGATTGTTGATGCCATTAGAGATGGCGGAACAACCCTAGAGCAGCGCAAAAGCCTATCTTTGAAGGCCTTCACAACAACTGCAAATTACGATGCTGCGGTTAGTGGCTGGATGGCCTCGAATAGATCTGATGCTGAATCGAAAACCGATCTGCCGACTGAATTGGATATCAACAGCAAGCGCCACTCAATCCTTAGATATGGTGAGAACTCTCATCAGTCTGCAGCCATCTACACATCAAACAACGTCTCACCAGGTCTTGCCCAGGCAAGGCTTTTGCATGGCAAGGAGATGAGCTTCAACAACTACGTTGATGCTGACAGCGCCTTGCGAGTCGCTTTCGACTTCGTAAAACCTGCGGTGGCGATTATCAAGCACGCCAACCCCTGCGGGGTTGCTGAGGCAACCGATGTTGCAAGCGCCTACCAAAAAGCCTTTGAGTGTGATCCGGTAAGCGCATTCGGGGGAGTAGTTGCGGTCAATAGCAAACTAACGGCAGAGATGGCCGAGAAAATGAGTGAAGTGTTTACCGAGGTGGTCGTAGCTCCAGCCTATGACACCGAGGCTTTGTCAATCTTGACTCAGAAAAAGAACTTGCGAATTATGCAGCTAGCGGGTGATTTTAGGTATCCAGAGACCGAGCTGAAGCAGGTTTCCGGGGGATTTTTGCTGCAGCAATCCGATCGATTTGAGGTTGTAAATGCCGGTGACTGGAAGCTTGTAAGCGGCAGTCGTCCCGATAATGATGTACTGCAAGATCTGGAATTTGCATGGCGTGCGGTACGCGGAGTGAAATCAAATGCAATCCTGCTTGCCAAAAATGGCGCCAGCGTTGGCATCGGGATGGGTCAGGTAAACCGGGTGGATTCCTGCAAGCTGGCGGTAGATAGAGCTTCAGACAGAGTGGCAAATAGTGTTGCCGCCTCAGACGCCTTTTTCCCTTTTGCCGATGGACTACAGATTCTTATAGATGCTGGAGTGAAGGCGATTGTACAGCCGGGCGGTTCAGTCAGAGACGAAGAAGTCATTGAGTTGGCCAAAGCGAATTCAATACCAATGTTTTTCACTGGCGAGCGGCATTTTTTCCACTAACAAACTGTTAGCCTGTAACGCTGATCAGTTTTGAGGAGCTATGCAGGAAAAAGGTTTACTGGCTACTCTCGCCAGGTTAATCCCTTATGCAGGCAAGACCCTACCCAGGCTAATGCTGGGTGTGCTTGTCGGAATTGCCGCACATATGTTTGCCCTTGCCCTTCCTCAAGTTTTGAGGGATTTAGTCAATGGCCTTGGGGAGAATCCAAGCGTTGATTTCCTTATTGGTTCAGTCGCACTATTTCTGTTCTTAGGCGCCAGTGAGGCTGTTTTAGTTCTGCTGCGTCGCTGGCTTGTCTTGGAGCCCGGAACCCAGGTTGAGGCAAGAATGCGAAACCATCTCTATGAAAAATTGGAGACGCTACCGGTTAGCTTTCATGATCAGTGGCCAAGCGGGCAATTGCTTTCAAGATCGGTGCAGGATTTGGGTCTTTTGCGAAGGTGGATTTCGTTTGGCTTCGTTCTACTTATTGCAAATGTGGTGATGATTGCGGTGGGTTTGGTAATTCTTTTCAACACCCATTGGATGCTTGGAACCATTTTGCTTATCAGCTCACTTCCTTTTTGGCTGAGGGGGTTTAACTACCAACGTGAATACGGACTTGCCAGTCGCCAATCCCAAGACCAGGCGGGAGACTTGGCAACTAGCGTTGAGGAGTCGGTTCATGGAATCAGGGTGCTAAAGGCTTTCGGCAGAGGCGAGCAGGCAGCCGGTTTATTTGCGAGTGAAGCGAAAGAACTGAGGATGACCGAACTTAGGAAGGCTCGACTGAATTCAAACCTATGGCTTTTCATAATTCTCCTCCCAGAGTTATCTATCGGACTTAGCTTGTTGGCAGGCGTCTATCTAATTTCCAGCGGGGAGTTAACTCTCGGTGGCCTAGTCAGTTATTTTGCAACCGTGATGGTTCTTAGATGGCCTATCGAGTCGCTGGGTTTCTTATTGGCTTTCACGCTTGATGCAAAGGCTGCCGTGCAGAGGTTTGTCGAGGTTATTGATAAACCTGTGGACATAGCCGAGGCAGCGAGCATAAGAGAAATTGAAAATCCCCAGGGAAAGCTGGAATTCAAAAATGTCCATTTCCGCTATCCCGATGCCCCCACGAATCAGAGAGATCTGATTGATGGAGTGGATTTGGTGATCCAGCCAGGCCAATCAGTTGCCCTGATTGGAATAACAGGTAGTGGTAAATCAACATTGACAGCGCTTACGACCCGCTTGTATGACGTCACAGATGGATCAATTGAGATTGACGGAGTGGATATAAAAAATCTCAGCTTTGGCGATCTTCGAAGCCAAATTGCCATGGCGTTTGAGGATGCAACCTTATTTTCCGCAAGCGTTAGAGACAATGTTCTGCTTGGTAGGCCCGATGCCAGTGAAGAGGATTTGCATCAGGCGCTTGAGATTGCCCAGGCAGCATTTGTTTATGACCTTCCCGAGGGAGTCGAGACAACTATTGGCGAAGAGGGAATGAGCCTTTCAGGCGGCCAGCGCCAGCGACTCGCTCTAGCCAGAGCGGTTGCGGCAAAGCCTTCAATATTGGTCATGGATGACCCATTGAGCGCATTAGATGTCGACACCGAGGCATTGGTAGAGCAGGCACTCCGGCAGGTCTTGAAAGGAACCACCGCACTGATTGTTGCGCACAGGCCCTCCACAGTGATGCTGGCTGACAAAGTCGCACTGCTTCAAGATGGAAAAATTACTGCTTTCGGCACACACAGCGAACTGCTGAAATCCAGCGAGCACTACCGTTATGTGATTTCAAGTTTTGATTCAGAAAAGCAGGTGATTATTTGAGCACCTTCGGAACACTGAATGAAGACCAGAGCGATCTAAATAAAGAGGATTCAAAGCGAATCAGAGAGAGGTCATTTAGGCTGCTCATTTCTTTGATTGAGCCTGTAAAAAAGAGACTTTTTGTATCCTTCGGGGCGGGCATTATCTCTCAGGGCTTGCGAGTTATTGGGCCGGCAATCATTGCCTATGCTCTAGATACCGCACTACCCGCAGCGGTTGAGGATGACCAAATCCCGCTGCTGGTTGCGGTTGGGGGTTATCTACTAGTCGCAATTGCGACCGCGTCGCTAACTGCCTTCTTCATTCGTTTCGGGGCAAGAATCAACCAAGATGTTTTGCTTGATTTGCGACAGCGAATGTTCCGTCATACCCAAAAACTATCGGTTGAATTCCATGAACGGTATACATCCGGAAGAGTAATAGCTAGGCAAACCTCAGACCTTGACAGCATTCGCGAGCTTTTGGATACAGGCGGTAACGAGATGATTGTCAGCCTGATGTTCATGATCTTTACCGGTGCAGCCTTGCTAATTCTCGATCCGCAAAGCTTCCTGGTATTAGCCGCCAGCTGGATTCCGCTGTATTTCATAACCCGCTGGTTTGTTCGATCGGCGAGGCTTCAATACAGAAAGTCTCGGGTCGCCTCGGCGAAGCTGATTGTTTATTTTGTTGAGACCATGACCGGCATCAGAGCGGTAAAGGCTTTCAGGACCGAGAAGCGAAATCAAAGTCACTACAGTGAATTGAACGAGGATTACAGAAAGATCACCAAACGAACCATTCAACTTTTTGGAATTTTCGACCCTTCTCTGATCTTCACCGGCAGCGTTGCGATGAGTTTTGTGTTGCTCTTTGGAGGAAGCAGGGTAATTGAGGGCGAGCTTGGAATTGGAGTTCTGACTGCGGCGATTCTATACACCAGGCAATTTTTTGGACCCATTGAAAGAGTTGCTATTTTCTATAACTCCTACCAGGCAGCCAGCGCGGCTTTGGAAAAAATCAGCGGTGTTTTGGAAGAGCAACCAACTGTCCCAGAGCCTGAAAACCCAACTGAACTCAAGAACATAAGTGGGGAGCTGAATTTCAAAGATGTTGAATTCCACTACTCGAATAAAATCCCAATTCTTCCCAAATTCAACCTGAACATTCCAGCTGGTCAAACCATTGCGCTGGTCGGAACAACCGGTGCTGGAAAATCCACTCTTGCAAAGCTAATCTCTAGGTTTTATGACCCAGTTGAGGGCTCGGTTTCACTGGACAATGTTGACCTAAGAGAAGTATCTGCCGAGGATCTGCGAAGGCATATTGTGATGGTCACGCAGGAGGCCTACCTTTTCTCTGGAAGTGTTGCCGACAATATTGCTCTGGGTAAGCCTGGTGCATCCCGCGAAGAGATTGCTGCAGCAGCGCAGGCGGTTGGTGCGCATGAGTTTATTCTCGCCCTTCCAGACGGCTACGACACAGATGTGAATAAACGTGGTGGAAGGGTTAGCGCTGGTCAGCGACAGTTGATCAGTTTTGCAAGAGCATTTTTGGCGGACCCCAGCGTGCTTATTTTGGATGAGGCAACCAGTTCACTGGACATTCCCTCAGAGAGGCTGGTGCAGCAAGGTTTGCAGACCCTGCTGAAGGGGCGAACCGCAATCATCATCGCCCACCGTTTATCGACGGTGGCAATTGCGGATCGGGTGCTGGTGATGGAGCAGGGAAGAATTATTGAGGATGATAGCCCCGGTGTTCTGATAGCTGGAGATGGTAAGTTTTCGAAGCTTCACAAAGCCTGGCGAGAATCCTTGGTCTAGACATCTGAAAACAGATTTCGGGATAGGCTATAGGGCGAACTTAGGCTAATTCTGGAGAATTCTTAATGAGCAAAATCAAAGTTGTTGGCAAAGTAGTGGAGCTCGATGGCGATGAGATGACTCGCATCATCTGGCAAGACATTAAAGACAAGCTAATACTTCCTTTCTTAGACATCGATCTTGAGTATTACGACCTCTCTGTTACTCACCGCGATGCAACCGATGATCAGGTGACCGTGGATGCGGCAGAGGCGATCAACAAACACGGAGTCGGTGTTAAGTGTGCGACCATCACCCCCGATGAGGCACGTGTTGAAGAGTTTGGTCTGAAAAAGATGTGGCGAAGCCCAAACGGAACCATTAGAAACATTCTCGGTGGCGTTGTTTTCAGGGAGCCAATTATCATTTCCAACGTGCCAAGACTGGTACCTGGCTGGACTAAGCCAATTATCATCGGACGTCACGCTCACGGGGACCAGTACAAAGCGACAGATTTCAAAGTCCCAGGAAAGGGAACCGTGACAATCACCTGGACCCCGGATGATGGTTCAGAACCAAAGACTATGACCGTTGCCGAGTACGACGAGGATGGCGGAGTGGCAATGGGAATGTATAACTACATGGATTCCATCAAGGACTTCGCAAGGTCTAGCTTCAACTACGGACTTTCTCGTAATTACCCGGTTTATATGTCCACCAAAAACACAATCCTGAAAGCCTATGACGGGGCATTCAAGGATGCCTTCCAAGAGGTTTATGACAGCGAATACCGTGATCGCTTTGAAGCTGCTGGTCTTACCTATGAGCACCGCCTGATTGATGACATGGTTGCCGCAGCCATGAAATGGGAGGGCGGCTATGTTTGGGCATGTAAAAACTACGATGGCGACGTTCAGAGCGACACAGTTGCCCAAGGGTTTGGCTCATTGGGCCTTATGACATCTGTGCTTTCAACTCCTAATGGCAAAGTTGCGCTTGCCGAGGCCGCTCACGGAACGGTTACTCGCCACTATCGCCAGTGGCAGGAGGGCAAAAAGACCTCAACTAACCCGATTGCCTCCATATTCGCTTGGACCAGGGGATTGCAGCACAGGGCCAAGCTGGATAACACTCCTGAGGTTGCCGAGTTTGCAGAGACTCTGGAGCAGGTAATTATTGAGACCGTTGAGTCAGGCAAGATGACCAAGGACCTAGCGGTGTTGGTTGGAGACCCCGATAACTATCAGTCAACAGACGAGTTTATGAACAGCCTTGCGGAGAACCTTCAGGCGAAACTCTCCTAAATTTGCGCTGTGGATAACTCCTGAACCTTTTGGTTCAGGAGTTTTATCTTTTTGCGCATGAAAAAACTCATTGCATTTTTAGGAACCCTATCTATTTCAAGTCTTGGGCTACTTGTCCCGCTATCTTCAGCTCAGGCGGTTGCTTTTTGTGAAGGGGGTGAGTGTGAGGTTGTGTTCAATAAAACCGAAAGGTTTGAAACCTTCTCGGTTCCTGATGGCGTCACCGAGCTTGAATTCGAAGTCTATGGGGGACAGGGCGGAGCTGGCGGTGGCCGCGGTGGTTTCGTTAGCGGAACACTTGTGAATCTCCCCAGTGAACTAACAATCGTCGTTGGTGGAGCTGGAGTTAGAGGGGCTAACCAAGACGGAGGCTATAACGGTGGTGGATTCTCAGGTGGACGTGATGGAAACCCTGGAAGTGGCGGCGGTGCTAGCGATATTCGAATAGGCAGCGCTTTGAGTGACCGAATTGTTGTTGCTGGTGGTGGAGGGGGCTACGGAGGCCCTGTCGGTGGTTCTGGGGGAGCCGGTGGAGGAGAAACCGCAGCTGATGGAAGTGCTGGTCAGGGAGGTGCCGGAGCCGGCGGATCACAAGTGAGCGGTGGAGCTGGAGGCCGCAGTAATTCCGGCAACACAAACGGTGCATCTGGACGCCTCGGTGTTGGAGGTGAGGGTGGTTACACCTTCAGCGGCTATGGCGGCGGAGGAGGCGGAGCAGGCTACTTCGGAGGAGGTGGCGGAGGGGCAGATACCGACACCTGTTGCTTAGATGCTGGAGGTGGTGGCGGTGGTTCCTCATATGCAAATGCGAATTACACATCGGGCGTTACATTCCAGCCTGGGTTTCAGGCTGGTGATGGAAAAATCATTCTTAGATACTCACTACCTGCCTCGATTACCGAATTCAGCTATTTGCAGACATCTCCGGATTCAGCTGACGTGACCCTAACTTTTGACTCTGCTGTTTCTGGAGTCGAACAAGAAGATTTCGCAGTGGAGGGCTGCACAGACAAATCGCTGACCGGCGAGCTAGATAGCTACATCTTGACGCTTACTGGTTGTCAATCTCTGGCAGAGGTGATCATAGGGTCGAACTCTTTTGGGCCGAGTAACTCACCCAGCACTCAACAATCACTGACGGTTGAGCTTGACCAGGTTTCACCTGATATCAGCTTTACTGCACCAGAAACCAGCAATCAAAGTGAGTTTTCGGTCACGGTGGAAACGGATTCGTCTGGAATCTTTGACACTTCCGCAATTAGTTCTGAGCAATGTCAGCTGAGTTCAACAATTGAGCAAAATCTCCTGACTTTGAATGCAACTGAATGCCTTGAGGGTGAAAGCTCAGTAATCTTCCAGCCAGAATTGCTTTTTGACTCGATTGGTAACCAGTCACTTACAGAACCAAAAACCATTTCGGTTTTTGTAGACACCATCGCCCCGGTAATAGAAGTTTTAGAAAGTGAAATCGGGGAGATAGAGATTGACGGATCAAAACTAATTCGAACAAGCACCCCTGTCACTTTCAGTGAGTCAGAATTGCAATTGAATGACTTTATTTTCGAGGGGTCAGTTGGGTGTGAAATAACCTCAGAGCAAAATGACAACCAAATCACTCTGATGACTCAGGGCTGCGAGGAGGGAGAGGTCAGCTGGAAATTGCCAGTGGGTTCTCTAGTTGATTTAGCGGGAAACTCAGCACCGGCTGAAGATATGCAAATTATCCTGCAGATACCCTCGATTACCCCAGATCCGGCACCCGAACCCACTCCCGAACCTGAGCAAATTCCCATATCTTCGCCAGCTCCTGTCTTCATCCCATCACCTGAGCCGGAACCAACTCCCTCTCCAGAGCCGGTAGTTGAGCCAATCGAGGAGTCAGCTGAGCAAATCGAAAGCGAACAGCCTCAGGGAGTCGAAGAAGTTGAGGACCAGTCAGAATCTCTTGAACCCACTCCCGAAGCGCAGCAAATTTCAGAGCAAGCACCGGCTCAGACCGAGGTAAGTCAACCTGAATCAAATGTAGGACAAGACACCCCAACAGAAATCGCTGAGGAAGTGAAGCCCGAAAGCAGCGAGCCCCTTACCGCAGTCGAGGAATCCCCGAAACCCTCTGAATTTGAGCAGGCGATTCCGGTTAGTCAGATTCAGGACAGCAGTAGAGAGCCAGAATCGGTAAACCCATGGGCGGTAACAATTGCCAGCATTCTGGTGCTTGGCTTGCTGGTTGGCGTGCTAGTGCTAACTAAAAATAACCGTTCGAGAGCCATCGATTAGGACTCGATGCTCTGCGAACCAGTTGACCGCCTGGGCGAGGGTCCGAGACTCAATGTCCTGACCGATGCGAACTAGTTTTTCCTTTGACTCTTCATGAGTCACTCGATCAACGTTTTGCTCAATAATCGGACCCTCGTCTAGGTCTGAAGTTACGAAGTGTGCGGTGGCACCAATCAGCTTCACGCCTCGCTGGTGTGCCTGAGCATATGGGTTAGCACCTTTGAATCCAGGGAGGAAAGAGTGGTGGATGTTGATTATTCTGCCCGCATATCGCTCGCAGAACTCGGGGGAGAGGATTTGCATGTAGCGAGCAAGAACAATCAGCTCAATCTCGTTTTCTTGGACGAATTGGTCTATGCGTTTTTCAAACTCAGCCTTGTCAGCATCAGAAGCAATTGGGTGAAGCTCGAAGGGCGTTTTATAAAACTCAGCAAGACTTTGTAGGTCAGGGTGATTTGCCATTACCGCTGAGACCTCAATCGGAAGCTGACCAGAAAGTTGCCTAAAGAGCATGTCATTTAGGCAGTGAGCCGCCTTTGAGGCCAAGACCAAAGTTTTCATTGGCCTTCCCACAATGTCCAGTTGCCACTCCATTTGATAGGTGTCTGCAATCTCGGCAATTACTTTTTCGAATTCTTTTCTTTCAACATCAGATTCAATCTGCAGCCTCATGAAAAACTTATTGCTTTCACTGGTGAATTGCTTGGACTCGGTTATATTGCCTTTCGCCTGAACTACGGCTCCAGAAATGGCGTGCACGATTCCAGGTTTATCGGGGCAAACGAATGTGAGAACCCAGTGTTCTGTATTTGGCATGAGCTTCATTCTAGAGGCTTGCCGAAGCGGGATATGCACTGTCTCGCTGTTAGACTTCTGCCCATGTCAAAAACTCCCTCCGGATTCGGTCTTCCCCTAAGTGAAGTTGACCCAGAAATTGCAAAAGTTTTAGACCAGGAGCTAGCCCGCCAGCAGGGCACCCTGGAGATGATCGCCAGTGAGAATTTTGTCTCCAGGGCAATCCTTGAGACTCAAGGATCCGTGCTTACCAATAAGTATGCAGAGGGTTACCCGGGTAAGAGATATTACGGCGGTTGTGAAGTAGTTGATATTGCCGAGAACCTAGCTAGAGATAGGGCTAAAGAGCTATTTGGGGCTGAGCACGCCAACGTCCAACCTCACTCAGGCGCATCTGCATCGGCGGCGGTGTTGATGGCCTTGGCAAAGCCAGGTGATCGAATTCTTGGTTTAGACCTAGCTCACGGAGGACACCTCACTCACGGAATGCACTTGAACTTCTCGGGAAAGATGTACGAGGCGCATTCTTATCAGGTGAATGATGAGGGATTAATCGACATGGACCACGTGCAGCAGAGGGCCAAAGAGGTTCAGCCTGCGGTGATTATTGCTGGATGGAGCGCATACCCACGTCATTTGGATTTTGCAAAATTTAGAGAGATTGCCAACGAAGTTGGAGCGAAGCTTTGGGTCGACATGGCGCACTTCGCCGGCTTGGTTGCAGCAGGAGTTCATCCTTCCCCAGTTCCCCACGCGGATGTTGTTTCGACCACCGTTCACAAAACTTTGGCCGGCCCCCGCTCAGGTCTAATTCTTTGCAAAGAGGAATACGCCAAAAAAATAGATAGCGCCGTGTTCCCTGGACAGCAGGGTGGGCCCCTGATGCACGTCATAGCTGCTAAGGCAGTGGCTTTCAAAGCTGCCATGGCAGAGGATTTCAAAGACAGGCAACAGCGCACGGTTCGTGGTGCCAACATCATCGCTGAGAGGCTAATTCAGCCAGATGTTGCGGAAGCTGGAATTGGTGTTCTAACTGGAGGCACGGATGTTCACCTAGTCTTGGTGGATCTTCGTCACGCAGAGATTGACGGCAAATCTGCCGAAGATCTTTTGCACGAAGTCGGAATCACCATAAACAGAAACTCTGTACCAAACGACCCAAGGCCACCAATGGTGACAAGTGGAATTCGCATTGGAACACCTGCTTTAGCAACTCGCGGGTTCGGTGACGAGGAGTTTGAGGAGGTTGCTGACATCATCGCAAACTCTATAAAGCCAAACCCAGACATTGAGTCACTGCAACAAAGAGTCAAGAAGCTAACAGACGCTTTCCCGCTTTATGAGGGTCACGAAAGCTGGTAGAGCGTGGTTGCGCAGACTATCGATGGTAAAGCTGTAGCCAGCGAAATAAAATCCGAGATTGCCGCAGAGGTTGCTGAACTAAAAAAGCAAGGCTTAATCCCGGGATTAGGAACATTGCTGGTTGGCGATGACCCTGGAAGCAAATCATATGTCGCTGGAAAGCATCGAGACTGTGCTGAGGTGGGCATTGAATCAATCAGAGTCGAGTTACCCGATAGCGCTTCGGAGGCCGACATTGCTTCCGCTATAAGCGAGCTCAACGGAGCTGACGAAGTTTCAGGTTTTATAGTCCAGTTGCCTCTTCCGAAAGCTGTAGACACAAACAAACTTCTTGAACTTATTGATCCAGAAAAAGATGCGGATGGACTGCACCCAGTGAACCTGGGGAGATTGGTGCTTAGCGGCTCAACCGATTTGAACTCACCCCTTCCATGCACGCCTTCAGGAATTTTGGAACTGTGCAAACGCTACGGAATCGAAACTCGTGGCAGCAGGGTTGCGATTATTGGCAGAGGCATAACTGTCGGTAGACCGTTGAGTTTGATGATGTCAGGAAGGGGAGTAGACGCAACGGTTGAAGTTATTCATTCAGCATCAGGAGATACTGCAGATCTACTCTCCAGGGCCGACATTGTGGTTGCGGCTGCAGGCTCCCCACACATGATTTCAGCAGAGGATATCAAGCCAGGTGCCGCCGTATTCGATGTCGGCATAACCCGAACCGATGATGGTTTAGTTGGTGATGTTCATCCAAACGTCTTTGAGGCTGCTGGTTTTGTATCCCCAAATCCCGGAGGAGTAGGGCCAATGACCAGGGTCATGCTCCTGAGAAACGTCCTGCAGCTGGCTAAAACTGGCTCCTGATTGCCCATAGATCAGGAAAAGTTGGATTGAACAGGGTAGAGGATAAATAACCAACACCACTAGACCCACCGGTTCCGATTTTTCTGCCAATGGTTCTTTCGACCATTTTCACGTGCCTGTATCGCCACTCTTGCAAACCTTCATCCAAATCAGTCAGGGCTTCGCCGATCATGTTTGACTCAGGGTCAGTCTTGTGAAGTTCAACCAACACTTCTTGCACATCTTTATTTGGCTCCCAGGGCAAAGCTGGATCGACTTCCAAGGCAGCAGCAGGCATAGGCTTGCGCGAGTTGAAATAGATCAAAGCTGAATGCCAAACAGATCTTCTTTTCATGGCTTGCTCAACTCTTTCCCTAGCTTTGCTGCCAGCAGTCAGATGTTCACTCATTCCCATACCAGTTGACTTATCGGCTTTTGAGCCTGCCTCGTCTCGTCTTCCAAGAACCGCCTCCAGTTCTCTAAATTGGGCTGATTGAAAACCGCTGGCGGAAGAGAGCCTGTCTCTGAATGAGTTGAACTGCAAAGGGGTCATGGTTTCTAAGATGTCCAGCTGAGAAACACAGGTTTTCATGATATTTCTAACTCTGCCCAGCAATGAAAGCGAACGATGAGTGTCAGCGGACTCCAATGCTTTTTGCAAAGCCTCCAGTTCGTGAAGAATCTGTTTGAACCAGAGTTCATAAACCTGATGAATTGTTATGAAAAGCAACTCATCGTGCTCGGGACCATCGCTTAGTGGTTTTTGTAGTTGGAGTAATTCATCCACCTTCAGGTAGGAGATGTAGGTGAGGTGCTTATCCGCTGTCATGTCACTCGACTTCCGCTTTGTTGGACAGTTTTGTATTCCCCCGAAGAGACCAGGTCGTTCAACCTGGAGAACCCGTTATAGACATCCATGTATGAGTTCGTAAGTGGCGAGATTGACAGCCTGATTGCATTTGGCTCCCTGTAATCCGGGATAACTTTGCTTATCACCCGCATAGCGTGGGCTATTTGTTTTGCCTCTGGATGGGTGATGATGATGTGACCACCACGCTTCTCCCAGTCTCTAGGGGTCCCCAGTTCAAATCCAGCGGGGGCCAGCCAGGTGTCGAATAGCTCAATCATCAAAGCAGTCCCTATGGCAGCCTTGCGCTCTATGTTTTCAATTCCAGCTTGCTCAATCATTTTGTAGCTGACTTCCACAGCTTTTATTCCAGCTATCGGTGGAGATGCAATTTGGAATTTGCGCATTGTGTCAGCCGGCTCGAATTCAGGACCCATGGCAAACTGGTCGGCTTGGGCGAACCAGCCTTGAATGGGAACATTCAACTGCTTTTGCAGATCTTTTCTAATGAAAAGCCAAGCGGGGGAGCCGGGTCCGCTGTTTCCGTATTTGTAGGTGCAACCAACAGCCAGATCTATTTCGTTTTGGTCAAAATTCAGCTGAATACTTCCGCCAGCGTGAGAGCAGTCCCAGACCACCATGATTCCAAATTTCTTTGCAAGACGATTGATCTCAAGCATTGGCTGACGCGCCCCGCTTCTGTAGTTCACGGCTTGCAGGGTCAGAAGAGAAACATCTTCAGATAGGAATTTCTCGAGTTCCTTAGGTTCAATCATTTCCATTTTGCTGTCAAACTCAACAGCACCTGGTCCACCAGACCCATCAGTGTCCAGCGTTATTAGCTTTAGATCAAACTGCTTTGCAATACCCTGCATTATGTAGCGGTCAGTTGGAAAGTTTGAGCTATCAACGATGATTGTTTTTCTTGCCGGGTTTTTTCTAACAACCGCAACACAAAGTTGATAGAAGTTCACACTGGTTGTGTCGCAAACCAAAGTCTGCCCAGCTTCGACCCCAAGAATTGATCGACCCAGCAGATCTCCTGCGGTTTGGGCGTTATCTATCCAATCGGCCCAACCGTCTACCAGCTTCGCACCCCACTCCTCTGTCAGAAAAGAGTTCATCTTCGAGATGGTTTCTTTTGGGGGTCTGCCAAGTGAGTTGCCATCCAAGTAACAGAGTTCTTCATCTGGTCGGTAGAACATCTCTGGATAATTTTTGAGCGGGTCTTCTCGGTCTAGCTTTTGAACAAGTTCGAGAGTTATTGGTGAATCGAAAAACTTCATCTGTTCAGGATATTGCTAAACAAGCAATTGATGTTTCGCAAGGTCTTGATAAAGCGGGGTTGATTCCAATAATTCAGCGTGGGTGCCCTGACCGATAATTTCCCCATTCTGATAAACGATGATCAAATCGCTATCCACAACAGTTGAAAGTCGGTGAGCAATTACCAGCATTGTTCGGTTTTCGCCGACGACCTCGATTGCTTCACGCATTCTCTGCTCATTCAAACCATCCAGACTGGAGGTGGATTCGTCTAGTAGCAGTATCGGCGGGGTTGAGAGGAGTGCGCGGGCTATTGCGAGACGTTGTTTTTCTCCCCCCGAGAGCATGATTCCGTCCTCACCCACTTGAGCGTCTAGTCCTCTTGAGTCCCTGTTCAGAACATCTGAAAGATTTACACGATCAAGAACATTGATTAATTCCTCATCAGTCGCAAGCTCTTTACCCAGCAAGAGGTTGTCCCTTAGAGACCCTGCCAAAACCGGGGCATCCTGTTCGACGTAACCAATTTCTTCTCTCAGGGTGGCCCTTGAAAATGCCGTGACCGGCTGGCCATCCATCAAAATTTGACCCTCTGTTGGCTCATAGAATCTTTCAATCAGAGCAAACGTTGTTGACTTGCCGGCTCCTGAAGGTC
Organism: uncultured Micrococcales bacterium; assembly: GCA_913060985.1. Lineage (GTDB taxonomy): Bacteria > Actinomycetota > Actinomycetes > Actinomycetales > Microbacteriaceae > CAJXVY01. The sequence goes on from CAJXTQ010000001.1 coordinate 18,999, forward strand.
CAACCAGGGCAACCCTTTGCCCTCGCTTGATTTTGAAATTAATGTTCTTAAGAACTGGTTTTGATTCATCTCCAGGATATTGAAACCCAACATTTTCAAATTCAATTGCTATGTCGGTCTTTGGAGATCGCTGGATGACTTCTTCAATCTCCTCGTCGGGCAGCGCCATGATCTCCTGAATTCTTGCCAAGGCCCCAAGGGCACTCATAACAGAGCTATAAGCGCCGAATGCCTGCAACAGCGGACCCACCAGGAAGAACAGCAGAATCACGAATGTGACCAGACTCGCAATATCGGTCTCTCCTGAAGCAACTCGCAACCCGCCTACGCCAATCACTACTATGAAGGCGATATTTAGAGATAGCTGGGCGATTGGTGCCACAACTGCGCTCAGTGACGCAATCTTTACCCCTTGGTCGTATGCCGCCGTTGCCTCTTTGTAGATGGCTTCGCTTTCACGCTTTTCAGCTCTTGCCGCGCGGATTGTCCTGATGGCGCTCAGGGCTCTCTCTACGCTAGAGCTCATTTCCCCGACTCGCTGCTGAGCCTGAGTGGTTGCATATCTAATCCGACGTCCAGCAATAGAGATTCCAATTATTGAAAAGGCGAGGACGGCCAAAGTGGCAATCAGCAGCGGAGCATCAATTACTGCCATTGCGATCAGCGCACCGAGAAACAAAAAAGCTCCGCCGACTGCTTCGACCAAACCTTGGGTCAAAACGGCTCTAAGCAAAGTTGAGTCACTGCCAGCCCGCGAGACCATATCCCCAATTCGTCGCTGGTCGTATTCATAAATAGGAAGTCTTAGAAGCTTTGCAATCAGCTGTTTTCTGGTGTTTAGAACCACAGCCTCACCGGTTCGAGCAAGTAAAAAATACTGAAGGCCCGAAAAACCGGCGGAGAGAAATATCAGCAATACCAGAATCGTCGCTAGCTGAAAAATTTCTTGCTGCTGTTCAACCGCACTGATGACCTGACCCACCATTACGGGCTGAGCGAGTGAGAGGCCAGCCCCGATGATGCTTAGCACCATTGCGATAATCACCGGTGTTTTCTCTGCGGTGATGTAGGGGACTAGTTCTTTGAAGCTTGCCCTTGGGCCTTTGTATTCTCGAGACCGCGGGTTGTTCTCGTTTGGATTGCTCACCCTCTGAGCCTAAGCCAATTAGGCCACCTGAGGTTTCAGTTTCTCTGTGGGCGAGCTAGTACAAAACCGCAAGCGTAATGTTGGCGATTGTCAATAGACCAATTGAACCAAAAACAGCTGGGTTCACAGTTGGTTTCTTTCTATAGATCAGAACTAGGGCAAGAATTGCAATAATCACAGCGGTCTTTGCACCAATAAGCGCATGGTTTACCTCAAAGCCGATTATCGAAGCCCTGTACTCAGCAACTCCGGTCAAGATCAATCCGGTTATGAACATGGTCCAGGCTCCATGGTTCATCGCTGGGACAATTCGAGCCTCTTTGGTCCGCATTGCCTTCATTTGGGTTAGGAATCCACCAAGTAGGGCACCGATTCCAATGAAGTGCAGGATGAGGGTGATATTTCTTACTACTTCAACTGTTAATTCCATTTTTCCTCCAGTGCTTTCAAGCTTAGGAGATTATTTGAAATCCAATGCCATTTTCAGAGCTGCATAGGTTGATTCGACGCCTTTGTTGTCACCGTCATCCTGGGCTCTTTCCAAGGCTTGCTGCTCGTTTTCGACAGTCAGCAGACCAAACCCAATCGGAGTTTGGGAATCCAGCATGACTCTCACAAGCCCGTCAGTCGCTGCATTGCAAACGTAGTCAAAATGAGGTGTGTCGCCCCTAATCACAACTCCGAGCGCAATCACTGCGTCATTCTCACCGACCAGCTTGCTGGCCGCCAGAGGTAGTTCAAAAGCTCCGGGAACTGAGTGAAATTCGAATTTTTCGCATCCGGTCTCGCCTAACGCTCGCTTTGTGCCAGCAATTAGACCGTCAATAATCTGTTGATGCCAGCTCGCGTAAACAACTGCTACCTTCAGCGCAGAAGCGTCAAGCTTGAAATCTGGAGAACCTTCACCGCTCATTTATCTGCTTCGGGAATCATGTGCCCCATGCGATCACGCTTGGTGTCAAGATACCCCTGATTCTCTTCGCTTACTCCAACAATTAGCGGTGAGATCTCTGTAATCTCAATCCCTGCATCCTCCAGGAACTTCTTTTTCTCGGGGTTGTTGGTCATCAGTCGAACGCTTTCAACTCCAAGGTCTCTCAACATCTCTACGGCCGCTCCGTATTCACGGGCTTCACTTGGAAAACCAAGGGCAAGGTTGGCATCGACGGTGTCCATGCCCTGCTCTTGCAGAGCGTAGGCTTTCAATTTATTCAAAAGACCAATTCCGCGTCCCTCTTGGCCACGAAGGTATAAAACGACTCCACCCTCTGGGTCCTGCTGAATCTTTTCTAAAGCTGCATCCAGTTGTGGACCGCATTCACACTTCAGCGAACCAAATGCCTCGCCGGTGATGCACTCAGAGTGAAGTCTTACCAAAACATCTTTTTTTCCAGGATTTCCTGCAATCAATGCAACGTGATCCGCTGTTGTTCGCGCATCGTAGTAACCACGAACTTTGAATTCTCCCCACTTCGTCGGAATTAGGGTTTCTGCCTCCAAACGGATTCGATTTGATGTTGCAGTCTCTCCGTTTGCTCTCTGGCGCATGTAGTCGCTGAGCTCATGAATATTCGTCATGCTTAGGTCAAACCGCTCTGCCATCGAAAAAAGTTCCGGAACCCGCATCATGGTTCCATCATCATTGACCATTTCAGCCATTAAACCGACCTGTTGAAGTCCAGCAAGCCGCAAAAGATCGATAGCAGCTTCGGTGTGGCCAGGCCTTTCCAGCACTCCTCCGGGCTTAGCTCGGAGTGGGAGCACGTGCCCTGGGCGGATTAGAGATGAAGGTGTTGAATCGGGGTTGGCTAAAACGTTTGCGGTGTGGGCGCGCTCGGCAGCCGAGATGCCGGTTGATGCTCGATCTGATGCATCCACGCTAACTGTGTAATTAGTTTGGTGCGGATCCTCGTTGTTTTGCCACATCACTGGAAGGTCCAACTGGTTTGCTCGGTTTTCAGTCATAGGAGCGCACAGGTAGCCGCTGGTGTAGCGGACCATCCAGGCCACCCACTCCGGAGTTGCAAGTTCGGCAGCAATAATTGCGTCTCCCTCATTTTCGCGAGACTCATCGTCAGTAACCAGCACTGGCTTACCTGCCCTGAGGTCCTCCAGCACTTTCTCAATTGGGCTAAAAATCATCCCTGTCTTGCTTCCATTAGTCGTTCGATGTGTTTGGCCATCACATCAACTTCGACATTGATCAGATCACCCGGTTTTTTGTAGCCAAGGGTTGTAACCTCGAGAGTTTCCGGAATCAGGCTCAGCCCAATGACATTTCCATCAATCTCATTCACCGTCAGCGAGATTCCATCAAAGGTAATTGATCCCTTCATGACCACGTATTTCATCAAATGCTCCGGGATGCTGATTCGAACCCAGTCCCAGTTATCGCTTTTCTCTCTGGAGACAAACTCGCCAACACCATCTACGTGACCCTGAACAACGTGACCGCCAAATCTGGTTGCGGCTGTCATCGCTCTCTCGAGGTTTACCTTCTGACCGACTTCTACTCTTTGTAATCCGCTAAGCCTGATCGTTTCGTGCATCACATCGGCGGTGAAGGAATTGTCATCGATTTCAATCGCTGTTAGACAGGTCCCAGAAACCGATATTGACTCGCCTCGCTTTAGATCTTCAAGCACTTTTTTTCCAGAGATTGTGAGCCTTACGGCATCTGGCTGAGTCTCGATTGCGGTTATCTCACCAAGTTCTTCGATGATTCCTGTGAACATCACTTACTCCTACTCGCTCTGATGAAAACATCTTTTCCAAGGGTTTTCAGTTCCTTGATCTCCAGGTCTATCGCCTCAGAAATGTTGTTGATTCCTAGGTCTTTCAGTGCAGTTTTGTCCCCACCTAGGAGCATCGGAGCCAAATAAACCAGGAATTCGTCCGCCAAACCCTGTTTCACAAACTTGCTGGCTACGTTTGGGCCACCCTCAACTAATACGTGTCTGATGCCTCTGTCCCACAGCTCAGCCATCGCCTCTTGCAGCGACTGTGTCCTTATGACCAGTGTTTCCGCTCGATCATTGAATACCCGCAGATTTTTATCAAGCTCTCGCTCACCAACGACGACTCGAAGAGGCTGATGTTCGAAGTAACTTCCGTCTGGCCTTCTGGCGGTAAGTTCCGGGTCATCAATAATTGCGGTTCCCGTTCCCACCAGGATCGCATCAATCTCACTTCTTCTTCGGTGAGAATCAGCCCTGCTTTCGGGTCCTGATATCCATTGACTTGAGCCGTCTGGAGCCGCACCTCTTCCATCAAGGGTCGAGGCGTACTTTACGGTCACAAAAGGTCTTTGCTTTTTCGTTGAGACTATCCAATGCCGAGCCTGGTCATCAGCCTCCGATTTCAAAAGTCCCTTGATAATCTCCACACCCTGCTTTTTTAGAAACTTGCCTCCACCGGAAGATTTCTCACCAGGATCATTCGAAGCATAAACAACTCTGGAAATTCCGGCATCAAGCAGTGCCTGGCTGCAGGGCCCGGTTTTGCCGGTGTGGTTACAGGGTTCGAGAGTGACCACGGCGGTATAGCCTTCAGGGAATTCATTCTGGAAGCCAAACTTTTCGCGTGCGTTTTCCATTGCGATAATTTCGGCGTGGGGAGTCCCGCTTCCCATATGCCAGCCTTCAGCAACCATCTCACCTTCAGGGTTGAGAATTACTGCACCGACTTGCGGGTTGACTCCGTGGGCGGGTCCGTTTAGTGCCAGATTGAGTGCGTGCCGCATGGCAGATTCAAACGCGTGATTAGAAACCATACTCGCACCCTTTCAAGATTAACAACGGGGCGAGCAGCCAGAGCATGCTGGCTAGCAGCTTCTACCATCCGGACTATTACCGTCGGTTTTGGAATTTCACCAAATCAACCGCCTTCAGTTTCCCCGCTGGCTGCGGAGGCTAAAGTCGGGTCGCGGACTTTCACCGCCGGTTCAGATTTTCACTGACCCCGAAGCACACTTAGAACAATACTCCTTTTTGCTCAGTTATTCCGATTAGGAATAAAGCCAAGCGCACTCTGAACATCACTGAGAGTCTTATCGGCGGTGGCACGTGCTTTTTCCGCACCTTTAGCAAGCAGCTGGTCTAGGTGATCCGGGTTTGCCATGAGCTCATTGGTCTTGTTTCGAATTGGGGCAACGGCTTCTATAACACTGTCAGCCACAGCTGTCTTCAGCTGCCCATAACCACTTCCCGCAAACTCATCCACAATCTCAGAAATGCTTCTATTGCTAACCGCTGCAAAAATTCCTAACAAATTTGAGACACCGGGCTTGTTTTCGTAATCGAAGCGTATTTCGCCGTCGGTGTCAGTTACCGCTGACTTGATCTTCTTTGCGATTGTTGAATCCTCATCCAAAAGGTTCACTAGACCCTTCGGTTCGGCAGTCGATTTGCTCATTTTTGCAGTGGGATTCTGAAGATCGTAAATCTTTGCAGTTTCCTTCAAAATAACCGCCTCTGGCATTTCAAAGACTTTTCCGTAGCGATTATTGAATCTTTCTGCAATGTTTCTGGTGAGCTCTAGGTGCTGTCGCTGATCTTCACCAACTGGCACGGCCTTTGGTTGATATAGCAAGATATCGGCAGCCTGCAGAATTGGGTAGGTAAACAAACCCACGGATGCGTTGTCGCTTCCACCCTTCTGACTTTTGTCTTTGAACTGCGTCATGCGGCTAGCCTCGCCGAAGCTTGTGATGCAGTTCAGTATCCAAGCCAGTTCTGAGTGGGCTGGAACATGCGACTGAACAAAAAGGGTTGACTTCTCAACATCCAAACCGCTTGCAATATATTGAGCGGCTGTCTTTCGAGTGTTCTCTGCCAATAGCTTGGGATCCTGCGGAACTGTGATGGCATGCAGGTCGACTATCACGTAGTGGGCGTTGTGGGTTTCCTGCATGGCCACCCACTGGGTCAGGGCTCCAAGGTAATTACCCAGGTGAAGTGATGAAGCACTCGGCTGCATCCCCGATAACAGGTTAGGTTTTGTCATCTTTCCGCCATTCACAGTGAATAGTTGGCAACCACAGGTGAGTGATCACTCCAACGAGTATCGTAGCTGGGCGCTCTGTGAACTTGATAGTCACTGGCCAGTTCTGCAAGTTTAGGTGTGGCCAGATGATAATCGATTCTCCATCCCGCATCGTTGTCGAAAGCTTGTCCACGGTAGGACCACCAAGAATAAGGTCCAGGTGAATCAGGGTGAGCTGCACGACCAACATCGATCCACCCTTGGGTCTTCATGAAGCCATCAAAGTAAGCTCGCTCTTCTGGGAGAAATCCCGAATTCTTCAGATTACCCTTCCAGTTTTTGATGTCCAGTTCGGTGTGGCCAACATTGAGATCGCCAACCAAGAGAACTAATTCCTGACTAATTAGCTCTTGCATACGCTCGGTCATGGCATCCAGGAATTTATATTTTTCCACCTGCTTGGGCGAATCCACCTCTCCGGAGTGAACATAGATGCTGACAACGGTGAGTTTTTTTCCTTCAACATCAAATTCGGTTTCCAACCATCTTCCCGCTGAGTCAAAATCATCTGCCCCTAGCTTGACTGAACGAGATTTGATTGGAAGTTTGGACAAAACTGCAACACCGGCACGTCCCTTTTGAGAGGCTTCATCGTGATCGAGGTGCCACGGTCCTCCATCTTCGGCCAGTCCCATTTCTGAAACAATCTTTTTGATGTCTGCATCACCGGCTCTCACTTCCTGTAAGGCAAGGATGTCCGGGTTGGTCTCCTTCACCCAGTCGAGCATCCCCTTTCGGTGCGCTGCACGGATCCCATTTACGTTTACTGAGGCGATTTTCAAGCTTGGCATGTCCTTAAGTCTATGCCGACCTAGAATTTGTATATGGCAGAGCGAGTATTAGTTGGTGCGGGGGTCGCTAGCGCCGACGATGGAGTCGTCATTGCAAAGGCGCGAGTGAAGATTCCGGGCAGCATCGTTTTGTCCAATCAACCAGGGGAGCGCTTTAGCTTGCTGGATGTAAAAGTTGCCCTGCAGCAGATGCGCGAACAAATTGAGATCGAGGCATTTGGAAGCACTGGGGAGTCAATTGAGATTCTTCGAGCTATGGCCATGATGCTCAGCGACAAAGAGTTGTTTGAAGAGATAAAAGCCCGAATGAGCGAGGGGGCTGATGCAGCCACGGCCATCAGGGGTGCTTTTTCTAAATTTGCAAGAAAACTAACTGATCTGGGTGGTCACTTCGCAGAGCGATCTAATGACCTGATAGGAATCGCTGAGCGAACAATTTCGCTGCTGGCCAATGAGCCCAGCGAGGAAGAAGATCAAGAGCGAAAGATTTTGATTGCGGAGAGGCTCTCACCGGTTGACATTTCAAGCCTTCCAGACAACATTGCTGGTTTCATCACTGAAGAGGGCGGTATCAGCTCGCACACTGCTGTCATGGCAAGAGCGAACCAACTTCCAGCTGTTATGGGCGTAGTGGGAGCAGGAGTCATCAAAGACGGTGACAACATTTTGCTAGATGCCACAAGCGGGCAGGTCTTTATAAACCCAAGCCAGGATGAATTAGCAAACTATCGTGCGGCAATTGAAACCGAAGTTGACCTAAGCCTGGAAACCCCCGTTCCACTGCTAGCCAATGTTGGAAGCGCCATTGAAGGGGGGAGTGCAATCAAAGCGGGAGCTCAGGGTGTGGGTCTTTACAGAACAGAATTACTGTTCCTTGGGCGCAAAGATGCACCAAGTCTCGAGGAACAGGTTTTTGAGTATTCACGGCTACTTGCGAGATTCAAAGACAGGCTTGTAATCGCAAGGCTTTTGGATCTTGATTTTGATAAACCATTGCCTTTTTTGACTCCCGCTGGGGAGGGTGATTACTTTGGCAGAGGGCTAGCCACTTTGATGGCAAATCCCGATGTCATTAACACTCAACTCGAAGCGTTAGCCAAAGCCAGCAGTTATTACCCGGAAACAGAGCTGTGGGTGATGGCGCCGATGGTGACAAGCTACGCCGAGGCTAAGCAATTTATTGAAATGGCACGACCCTATGAATTCGACAAATTAGGCGTAATGGTTGAGGTGCCTGAGCTTGCAACCCCGCAAGTCTTACCTGCTCTGTTTAATCTCGTTGATTTTGTTTCTATCGGCTCCAATGATCTCGCTCAATACGTACTTAGGCGACCCCGATCAAGTTTCCGCTCACTAAGTGATGCAAAGCATCCTGAAGTTATTTCCCGTGTTGCAGCAATCATCGAAGCGGGTAAGCAGGCATCGAAGCCAGTGAGTATCTGCGGGGAAATAGCGGGTGAGCCGGAGGCTGCTCAGTGGTTCATTGACCTTGGCGCATCGTCTCTGAGTGCATCCAGTGCATTGCTTCCAGCACTTCGACAAAAACTTGCAGTTTAGAAACTAACCTCTAATTGATCGCCAACCTGGGCAATCGAGATCTTCCCAAGAGCCCTCGGGGCAGGCCCAGCAACAACCGCACCAGATTCAAAGTTATAGCGGGCACCGTGGCACGGACACTGAATTTCACCATTCAAAACATCAGTCACCGCGCAACCAGCATGCGTGCACCTAGCGTCGAAAGCACGGAACTCACCGGATGAGGGTTGGGTTACAAAGACTTCAATATCCCCGGCTCGGAATTTCGCCCCACCACCTACTGGAACATCACTGGCGGGACCAATGACTATAGTTGAGGGTTGCACGGCGGGTTGATTGTCAGCCGTTTCACTCGGGTTTGGACCTGAGGTTTCATTTCCCCCCGATGCGCAGGCGGCCAGGGTCGCAGCCGCCGCTGTTCCAAGCGCACTGGTCAGAACAATCCGGCGGCTAAGCACTTACGGCCTTCCTCGCAGAATCGCCTGCTTCACCTCGGCAATGGCCTTTGTCACCTCAATACCCCTCGGGCAAGCCTCGGTGCAGTTGAAGGTGGTGCGGCAACGCCAGACCCCTTCTTTGTCATTGAGGATGTCTAGCCTCACATCAGCCTCTTCATCCCTGGAATCAAAGATAAAGCGGTGGGCGTTGACAATTGCCGCTGGGCCGAAGTATTGACCGTCGGTCCAAAATACAGGGCAAGAGGTGGTGCAGGCAGCGCAAAGAATGCACTTCGTGGTGTCGTCGTAGCGAGCTCGATCTTCAGGAGACTGCAGTCTCTCTTTTTCAGGCTTGTCATTTGCCACCAGGAATGGGTTGATGTCCTTATATGCCTGGTAGAAAGGATTCATATCAACAATCAAATCCTTTTCAACCGGAAGACCCTTGATTGGCTCAACCGTAATCGTTGAATTAATATCCAGATCCTTGATCAAGGTCTTGCAGGCCAATCGGTTTCTTCCATTAATTCTCACGGCGTCCGAACCACAAACGCCATGAGCGCAGGAACGACGGAAGGTCAGTGAACCGTCTTGTTCCCACTTGATTTTGTGAAGAGCATCCAACACTCGGTCGGTTGCATGCATTTCAACTTCATATTCTTGCCAGCTTGCCTCTTCGCTTTTTTCGGGGTCAAACCTGCGGATGCTCAGCTTGACCGTAAATGAAGGTATTTCGGCAATTTCTTTTACGTCGCTCATTAGTACTTTCGCTCCATCGGCTGGTAGTTGGTGATTACTACTGGTTTCCAATCAACTCGGATACCTGCACCAATTTCACCAGTCGGCTCTCCCTCTCGATAAAGCATCGAGTGAACCATGAATTTGTCATCATTTCTCTCCAGGTAGTCCTCGCGGAAGTGGCCGCCGCGACTTTCTCTTCTTTCCCTGGACGCATAGGCCAAAACCTCAGCAAGATCGAGCAAGAATCCAAGCTCAACCGCTTCTAGCAGATCCGTGTTGAAGCGCTGCCCGTGGTCCTGGATTGAGATCTTTTCATAACGGGCACGAAGCTCGCTGATCTTGTTCAAGGCTTCGTTCAGGCTCTCCTCAGTTCTATAAACCTGAGCGTTTGCATCCATGGTGTCCTGCAGTTCTTTTCTCAGAACAGCCACCTTTTCATCGCCCTTTGAGTTGCGAACCTTATCCAGAAGTGCAATCACGCCAGCCTCTGCGTTGTCTGGAAGTGGCGGAAGCTTTGCAGTTTTTGCATACTCGACCGCATACATTCCAGCTCGCTTTCCAAACACGTTGATATCCAAAAGCGAGTTCGTTCCCAGACGGTTTGCCCCGTGGACGCTCACACAGGCACACTCACCCGCGGCATACAACCCCGGAACGACTGTGTCATTGTCCCTGAGCACCTCGGCTTTGATGTTTGTAGGAATTCCCCCCATTGCGTAGTGAGCGGTCGGGAACACCGGAACTGGCTCGGTGTATGGCTCAACACCGAGGTAAGTTCTTGCAAACTCAGTAATGTCTGGAAGCTTCGCGTCAATTACCGCTGGCTCCAAGTGGGTTAGGTCAAGCAGTACGTAGTCTTTATTGGGTCCAGCTCCACGTCCCTCACGAACCTCGTTGGCCATAGCCCTGGCAACCATGTCGCGCGGGGCTAGGTCTTTGATTGTTGGAGCGTATCTTTCCATAAAGCGCTCACCAGAAGCGTTCCTAAGGATTCCTCCCTCTCCTCGAGCAGCCTCCGAGAGCAGGATTCCAAGCCCCGCCAATCCGGTTGGGTGGAATTGATAAAACTCCATGTCCTCCAGCGGCAAGCCTTTTCTCCAGATAATGCCGATTCCGTCGCCGGTCAAAGTGTGAGCGTTGGAAGTGGTTTTGAAAATCTTTCCAAATCCACCCGTTGCATAAACAATGCTCTTTCCGCGGACGATGTGAATCTCACCGGTTGCCAGGTCGTAAGCAACAACGGCTGCAGGAACCTCTTGGCCGTCAACCTCAGTCATGATCATGTCAAGAACGTAGAACTCGTTGAAAAACTCAATTCCCAGTTTCACGCATGTTTGGTAGAGGGTTTGCAGAATCATGTGGCCAGTTCGGTCCGCTGCGTAGCAACTCCTTCTTACAGGAGCCTTACCGTGGTCACGGGTGTGGCCTCCAAAGCGTCGCTGGTCAATTTTTCCATCCGGTGTTCTGTTGAATGGCAGACCCATATTTTCCAGGTCGATAACAGCTTGGACTGATTCCTTGGCCAAAATCTCCGCAGCATCCTGGTCAACCAGGTAATCGCCACCTTTTACGGTGTCAAAGGTATGCCATTCCCAGCTGTCTTCTTCAACGTTTGCCAATGCCGCAGCCATTCCACCTTGAGCGGCACCTGTGTGGCTACGGGTTGGAAACAGCTTGGTGATGACGGCAGTTCTGGCGTGGGGGCCAGCCTCGATTGCCGCACGCATGCCGGCACCGCCGGCACCAACGATTACAACGTCAAATTCGTGGTGGTGAACTTTTGTCATTTAGGAACTCGCAATCGCTTCACAGAATGAAGGTAGTAGATCGGGGTTTGAAGTTGGGGGGCAGGGATCAAAGGTGAAAACAACCAATGTTCCAAGCAGAATCAATGCTCCAGAAACACTCCAGAGGGTGCCAACCAGAGCAGTTCTGAGTTTTGGCTTTTCGGTGTAGTCATTAATCACGGTCCGCATTCCCAGGGTTCCGTGGATCAGTGCAAGCCAAAGCATTGCAACATCCCACCATTGCCAGAACGGGTCTGCCCATTTTCCAGCAACAAAGGCGAAGTCAATCTGTTTGATCCCTTCACCGGTGAAAAGGTTTACAAAAACGTGGGTGAAAATCAGCACAATAAGAAGTGGGCCGCTGATGCGCATGTAGAGCCAGCCGTATTTTTCCCAGTTGGTGACTCGCTGCTTGCGAGGGGAGTTTGGTATTTCGATCTGCACTGACATTTAGAACTCCAATACTCGCTCTAGGTGGCCAGGGGTGAAGTAAGCGGTTATTCCAACTGCCAACACCAGCACAATCCAGAACATGATGTTTTGATACTTTGTGCCCTTTGACCAGAAATCGACCAAGATGATTCGAACTCCGTTTAGTCCGTGGAACAAGATTGCGCCTACCAGTCCAAGTTCGGCAAGACCAATGACCGGTGTCTTATAGGACTCAATGACCACGTTATAAGCCTCTGGTGAAACTCTCACCAGAGCTGTGTCCAAAATGTGGACAAGCAAAAAGAAGAAAATTGCGACACCGCTGATTCGGTGCAGAACCCACGACCACATGCCTACCTTGCCACGGTAGAGGGTTCCTGCTGGCACAACCGACATTCATTGCCTCCAAGGTTTGATGATGCAATTGTAACTGAGAGAAGAAAATTCTTTTTGCCACTATCGAACCTTGCCCGCATTCTCGATAGCCTATGCAGATGGCAAAAGTTTCTAACTTTCACGCGATCATCCCGGCTGGCGGAATCGGCTCTAGGCTATGGCCTCTATCGCGCGCAAGCGCACCAAAGTTTTTACACGACCTCACCGGAAGTGGCCAAACTCTTTTGCAGGACACCTGGGACAGACTTTCCCCTCTCGCGGGTGAGGACGTCATGGTGGTTACTGGAGCCGATCATGCTTCAGCGGTTGCAGATCAGCTTGAGCAGTTGCGACCTGAAAATCTAATCTTGGAACCCAGCCCTCGCGATTCAACAGCAGCTATTGGTCTGGCTGCTGCGGTTTTAGAGCATCGCAACCCGGGGGTAATTATTGGATCTTTTGCCGCCGATCACGTCATTCACGAAACTCAAGGTTTTGAAGTTGCAGTGATGGAGGCAATTGAAGTTGCAAGGTCAGGTCGGATCGTCACCATAGGTGTTAGCCCCACAGAGGCGTCGACTGCCTTTGGCTATATTCGAACCGCTAAGCCCATATCTGGCTTTGACTCCGCGTTGGATGTGGTTGAGTTTGTTGAGAAACCCTCAATTGCGAAGGCAAAGAAGTATTTCTCGAAAAAGGATTACCTCTGGAATGCAGGTATGTTTATCGCTCCAGCGAAACTAATTTTGGAGGTATTGGCAGAGACGGAACCAGCTCTAGCAAGTGAAATACAGGACTTGGCCCAACAGATTGCCAAAAACGGTTTCGATAAAGCCTCGGCGCAGCGTTGGAATGGATTGAAAAAGATTGCAATCGATTACTCAGTCGCCGAGCCTGCTGCGAAAAAAGATTTAGTGGCCTGCGTCCCGGCAAGCTTCGAGTGGCATGACGTAGGGGATTTTGCCTCAATTGCTGAACTGCAGTCCCAAGGCAAAAGCGGCAACCTGGCGGTCTTAGGGCAGGCGAAGGTGCTCAGTGATTCTTCGAGTGGAATTCTGGTTAGCGAAAATGACAAGCTAGTGGCACTTATTGGAGTCGAGGACATCATCGTCGTTGACACCCCAGATGCTTTGCTTGTTACGACTAAGCAGCACGCTCAAAAGGTGAAGGGCTTGGTCGATTCCCTGCGGGCCACCGGCCGTGATGAAGTGCTCTAGTTATAAATCGTTATCAAAACACACGTTAAGTTTTGCTTCAACCAGCTCCCGTTCCGCTTTGCTTAGGTAGTCTTTACCCATCAATTCAGAGCACAAACAGTGCCTGACCAAATTTCAGGAGGAAATTCGTGAGCACAATTTCACGTAAAGCGGTGAAGGGAATTGCCCTAGCAGCCGCATCTGCTCTTGTTCTGGCCGGCTGTGCAGCAGCCCCAGAGGAAGAAACTGCAGACAACTCAGACACCGGCTCTTCAGAGACAGAGACCGAGACCGAGACCGAGGTTGAGACCGTCGACTACAAGGCCTGCATGGTTAGTGACGAGGGTGGATTCGACGACGCCTCATTCAACGAGGAGGCATTCAACGGTCTCCAGCGCGCTGAGAGCGAGCTAGGTGTTGAGACTGCAGCTGTTGAGTCAAACACCGGTGCAACCCTGACTGAGTACTCAAGTGCAATCGAGAGCTTGGTAGGAGAAGGTTGTGACATGGTCTTCGGAGTTGGCTTCGCTCTTGCTACAGCTGTTCGTGATGCAGCGATTGCTAACCCAGACACAGATTTCGCTTTGATTGACTCAGGCTTGTCAAACGATGACTTCAGCCCATTGAGCCTTGAGAACGTGAAGCCAATTCAGTATGACACCGCTGAGGCAGCATTCCTTGCTGGATACCTAGCGGCAGCAACCACTGAGACTGGCACAGTTGCAACCTACGGTGGAATTTTGTTCCCAACCGTGACCATCTTCATGGATGGATTCAAGCAGGGTGTTGACTACTACAACGCAGAAAAGGGAACTGATGTTCAGGTTCTAGGAGCCATGGATGAAGACATGGCTAACTGGAGCGCAACCGGTGACTTCTCAGACATCGCTAAGGGTAAGAACCTTTCCGAGCAGTTCATTGACCAGGGTGCAGACATCATTCTTCCTGTTGCTGGACCTGTCGGTCAGGGAACTGGTCAGGCCTCTCTGGACTCAGAGGGCGTGCTGCTAATTGGTGTTGACAGCGACTGGTACAACCTAGACGCTCATGCTGAGTACAAGCAGAACATCCTTACAAGCATCGAGAAGAAGATGAGTGACGCTGTGTTCAACGTTATTCAGACCGGTGTTGATGGAACCT
>CAJXTQ010000002.1 GCA_913060985.1 uncultured Micrococcales bacterium
AAGAAGATGAGTGACGCTGTGTTCAACGTTATTCAGACCGGTGTTGATGGAACCTTCGTTGGTGGCGATGAGAACCAGTACGTAGGTAACTTGGCTAACGGCGGTGTACGCATCAGCCCAGAGCACGATGTTGCTTACCCAGCTGGAATTCAGGCAGAGCTAGACGCTTTGGCTGACCAGATCATTGCTGGCGAGTTGGTGGTGAACTCCATCTACAAAAACTAGTAATTAGTTTGCACAAAGGGTCGGGGGCGTAAGCTTCCGACCCTTTGGTTTTAAGTTGTATGCTTTTTGGGCACAAGAAAAAAGGACGGCAATGCGGCTGGAGTTGAAGCAAATTACCAAGAAATTTGGTGACTTCACAGCTAACGACAAAATTGACCTAGTCGCGGAAGCGGGTCAGATTCACTGCCTGCTTGGCGAAAATGGTGCTGGTAAGTCGACACTTATGAATGTCCTTTACGGTCTCTACCAGGCAGATGGCGGAGAAATACTGCTGGATGGCCAGGTTCAAAATTTTTCGGGCCCGGGTGACGCTATGGCTGCTGGGATTGGAATGGTCCACCAACACTTCATGCTGGTGCCCGTTTTCACAGTCGCCGAAAACGTAATCTTGGGCCACGAGCCAACCAAAGCTTTGGGCTTTTTAGATATCCAAGCCGCTCGCGAGCGAGTTAGAGAAATCAGCAGCAGATTTGGTTTCGATATTGACCCTGATGCAATAGTTGGGGATCTGTCAGTCGGCGTCCAGCAAAGGGTGGAAATCATTAAGGCCCTATTGGGTGATGCCAAGGTGTTGATATTTGATGAGCCCACGGCTGTTCTAACACCCCAAGAGACTGATGAGCTGATGGGAATAATGCGTCAGCTGCGCGATGAGGGTAAGTCCATTGTTTTCATCACCCACAAACTTCGTGAGGTTAGGGAAGTTGCGGACAAGATAACCGTTATCCGCCTTGGCAAGGTAGTCGGCGAGGCAAGCCCAACAGACAGCAGCGAGCACTTGGCTTCGATGATGGTTGGTCGCGAGGTGGATCTCTCCGTTCACAAAAACCCTGCAAACCTGGGTGAAGCGAGCTTCAAGGTAAACAACTTGACGGCATTTAATTCAGCTGGCAGCAAGGTGCTGGATGATGTCAGCTTCGAAATTCAAAAGGGTGAGATTTTTGTAATCGCAGGGGTGCAAGGAAACGGTCAAACTGAATTAGCTGAAGCAATACTGGGCATTCAGGAGCGGGTGACAGGCTCGATAACTCTGGAGGGCAAGGAGTTATTGGGAAAATCGGTCAAAAAGGTTTTAGATTCTGGTGTTGGGTTTGTTCCGGAAGATAGAACCGAGGACGGGCTGGTGGCAGATTTCACCATTGCTGAGAACCTGATGTTGGACAGAAGTGATCGGCCACCTTTTGCTAGAGGCGTCCAGCTACAGTTGAAAAAACTTCACCAGTTCGCCGAAGAAAAGCTGAAGCAATTTGACATCAGGGCGCAGAGTATTTTTTCCAAAGCCAAGCAACTATCGGGAGGAAACCAACAAAAAGTTGTTTTGGCAAGAGAGCTTTCCAGAGATTTGAAGGTTTTAGTCGCATCTCAGCCAACCAGGGGGTTGGACGTGGGATCAATCGAGTTCGTGCACGAACAAATTGTCGCCGCCAGAGATGGCGGAATACCAGTTTTGATTGTCGCTACCGAACTAGATGAGGCCACTCAACTCGGGGACCGAGTTGCCGTTATGTACAAGGGGAAAATTGTGGGAATTGTCTCCCCAGACACCCCAAGGGAAGAGCTTGGAAAGCTTATGGCTGGAGTTACCAAATGAATCAGCAAAAACTCATCCGAGAAATTTTTAGCGGCAACGCTGTTATTCCAATTTTTGCGGTGTTGGCAAGTTTTATCTTCGGCGGCATTTTGATTGCTT
Source organism: uncultured Micrococcales bacterium (assembly GCA_913060985.1). Lineage (GTDB taxonomy): Bacteria > Actinomycetota > Actinomycetes > Actinomycetales > Microbacteriaceae > CAJXVY01. The sequence continues at coordinate 1,916 of CAJXTQ010000002.1, forward strand.
TTGCAAACGAAGAGGTTCAGGAGGCAAGTGGGTATTTCTTCGCCCGCCCAATGGACACAATCACAGCTGTTCTAAACAGCGTATTTGGAGCCTATGACGCACTCTTCCGAGGCTCTATATTCAACTACCAAGCAGCAACCCCGCAGGCGATGATCAAGCCAATCACCGAGACTTTGGCTTTTGCAACACCAATCACTCTCGCCGGCCTGGGTCTAGCGGTTGGCTTCAGGAGTGGTCTTTTCAACATTGGTGGACAGGGTCAGATCATCTTCGGTGCGATGTTTGCAGGTTACGTTGGCTTGAGCTTCGAGGCACCGTTTTTGATCCACATGCCAATGGCAGTGCTTGCCGGTCTGATTGGCGGAGCGCTGTGGGGTGGTCTTGTTGGACTACTGAAGGCAACCACTGGAGCTAACGAAGTTGTTGTCACCATCATGTTCAACTACATAGCTCTGCTTCTTTTGACCTACTTGCTAAAGACTCCGGTTTTTCAAGCACCAAACCAGGTAAACCCGATTTCTTCCCCGGTTGCTGAAAGCTCCAGGCTGCCGGGCATCCTGGGCGATGGATTTAGGCTCCACTTCGGTTTGATCATCATGCTGGCAATGGTCTTTGTGGTTTGGTGGCTGCTATATCGCTCATCGATTGGTTTTCAGTTCAGAGCCCTGGGCTTCAATCCAAATGCTGCCAGAACTGCAGGCGTAAATATCCCACTGACATACGTGTTGGTGATGGCCGTTAGCGGTGCTTTGGCAGGTCTCGCTGGTGCCAGCCAGGTACTTGGTGCGGACAAGCAGCTAACGGTGGGCATCAGTGCCACGTTTGGAATTGATGCGATTACGGTTGCTCTGCTTGGGCGAAATAATCCCTTTGGGGTTCTTGCGGCTGGAATTCTTTTCGGAGGGTTGCGCTCGGGTGCTGTTTTGATGCAGGCCAACCAAGGGGTTCCGGTGGACATTGTTTTGGTGGTCCAATCCACCATTGTTTTGTTCATTGCGGCACCACCGCTTGTTAGAGCACTGTTTAGGCTTCCAAAGCCGAAGGCGGTGCAGGCATGAAACAGAGTAAAAAGACACCTATAGCCCTGGCGCTTCTGACATTTCTGACGGTTTTGATTGCGCCTGCGGTGGCGGGTGACGAAATTGAAATTCAAATCGCGACAAAGACCGACTTGTTTCCAATCCCCAACCTAGTTTTCGCAGCGCAAGGTTTCGTCATCTTCTTGGCTGTTTTGATGCTTGTACTTGCGGTTTGGAGTTTTTATCTGACCTTTTCCAAGAATCAAAAGACTCCGCTAATAGCAACTGTCGTATTCGGAATTGCATTTGTAGCAAGCGTCCTAGTCTGGTTGTTTGCAGGGGCGACAATGACTCTGACAACTTTGCTTGCAGGCTCCCTAGCACTAGCAGTCCCTTTGATATTCGGCTCTATGTCGGGTGCATTGAGTGAGCGAGTTGGAATCATCAACATCGCTATTGAGGGCCAATTGCTGGCAGGGGCATTCACTTCAGCGGTGGTTGCTTCTATTACCGACAGCGTGATTTTGGGAATCATTGCCGCAATGTTGGCAGGCGTGCTGGTTGCGGCACTTTTGGCCGTTTTTTCAATCAAATATCTGGTAGACCAGATCATCACGGGTGTGGTGGTAAACGTTTTGATTATCGGCCTAACCAGTTTCTTATTCTCGACTCTTTTGGCCGATAACATCACCGTTTTGAATCAACCTCCAAGGTTTGAGCGTATTTCAATCCCGGTCCTGGGACAGATCCCAATCATTGGACCGGTGCTTTTCAATCAGACCCTGATTGTTTACCTGATGTATGTGGCAGTAATCGGAGTTTTCTTGGCCCTGTTCAAGACAAGATGGGGATTACGAGTCAGATCTGTGGGCGAATACCCGAAGGCAAGTGACACCGTCGGAATTAAGGTTTTTAGAACTCGGTACATATCCGTAATGATCGGTGGAGCTCTCGCTGGACTCGGGGGAAGCTTCTTCACCCTGGGTCAAGTTGGTGCATTTGGAAAAGAGATGACCAATGGAGCGGGCTATATAGCTTTGGCAGCACTTATTTTTGGAAGATGGAATCCGATCTATGCTGCGCTGGCGGCCTTGCTGTTTGGCTTCGCGCAGAATTTGCAGTACGCGGTTCAGATTGTCGGATCACCGCTGCCGAGCGAGTTTTTGCTGATGCTTCCCTATGTTTTGACAGTAATTGCGGTCGCTGGCCTGGTTGGTAAGGTGAGAGGCCCAGCGGCAGCTGGTAAACCCTATATAAAGAGCTAATCATGGAAATAAATTGGGAAAAACTTCGACTGCAGGCACTGCAGGCAAGTAAAAATGCCTACGCACCTTATTCAAAGTTCCCAGTGGGAGCGGCGGCAATCGTGGACGATGGTCGAGTTGTAACCGGTGCCAATGTTGAAAACGCAAGCTATGGCCTGACTTTATGCGCGGAATGTTCGCTAATCAGCGAATTGTTTGCCTCCGGCGGAGGAAAACTTGTCGCGTTTTGCTGCGTGGATGCAGATGGAGCGGTAATCATGCCCTGTGGTAGGTGCAGACAGCTGCTGAGTGAACACGCTGCCGCTGGCATGATGTTGGAGACCGTAAGTGGCATCAAAAGCATCGAAGAGGTTATCCCTGATGCTTTTGGACCAAGTGATTTAGAGGAGAGCTGAATTGACCCTGAGCGCAGTTGAAGTAATCGTAAAAAAGCGCGACAGGGGTGAGTTGACCAAATCGGAAATCGATTGGCTCATTTCTGAATACACTCAAGGCTCGGTAACCGATGAGCAAATGAGCTCACTCGCAATGGCAATCCTGCTAAACGGAATGTCGAGGAGTGAGATCAACCATCTAACCCAAGCCATGATTGATTCGGGTGAGCGGATGGATTTTTCCAATCTTTCTAGGCCCACGACGGATAAGCACTCAACAGGTGGCGTTGGCGACAAAATTACTTTGCCCTTAGCACCACTGGTTGCAAGCTATGGGGTGGCAGTTCCGCAACTAAGCGGAAGAGGACTTGGTCACACTGGTGGAACCCTGGACAAACTGGAGGCAATTCCCGGCTGGCAGGCAAGTCTGAGTAATGAGCAAATCTTTAGCCAGTTGGAAAAAGTCGGGGCAGTTATTTGTGCTGCGGGTAGTGGCTTGGCACCGGCAGACAAAAAGCTTTATGCATTGAGAGACGTGACCGGCACGGTAGAGGCAATTCCGCTTATCGCATCCTCAATCATGAGCAAGAAGATTGCCGAGGGGACGGCATCTCTGGTTTTGGATGTGAAGGTTGGAAGCGGGGCTTTTATGAAAGACATGGAGTCTGCCTCTCAGCTAGCAGAGACTTTGGTATCCATCGGAAAAGATTCGGGAGTAAAGACCTCTGCGTTTTTGACAGATATGTCAACACCCCTTGGCAGAAAAATTGGGAATGCCTTAGAGGTCGAGGAGTCGGTTGAGGTGCTTTCCGGAGGCGGACCGGAGGATGTCGTGGAACTGACCGTGCAGATTGCAGCGGAGATGTTGCGACTGAGTGGAGTAGATGCAGATCCCAGAGAGAACTTATCCAACGGCAAGGCCATGGATAAATGGCGGGAGATGATTTCTGCTCAAGGAGGTGACCCGGAGGCATCAATGGCCAAGGCTAAACACGTGGAGCAAATCCATGCCGATAGCGATGGATCTTTAAACCTGGACGCACTTGGAGTTGGCATGGCCAGCTGGAGACTCGGAGCTGGAAGAGAGAAGCAGGGCGATAGCGTGCAGTCAGCGGCAGGAGTTGTGCTTCACAAGACTCAGGGGGAGAAAGTAAGCTCTGGGGACCTACTTGCTGAGCTCCACACAGACACCGAGGAAAAGATTCAAGGGGCAAAGCAGGATATGGCCAAAGCTACCAAAATTGAATCGGAGAGCAGCCGAATGTCAATAATTTTGAAGGAGTTGCGCTAGTGGATTTCAAAAAACTACCGAAAATATCGTTGCATGACCATTTAGATGGCGGGCTTCGACCGCAGACAATCCTGGAAATTGCCGATGAGATTGGTTACCAGCTACCCGAAAAGGACGAGCATGGACTGGCAACGTGGTTCTATCAAAGCTCCAACTCTGGATCCTTGGAGCGCTATCTAACTACATTTGATCACACATTGGCGGTGATGCAAAAACCTGAGCACTTGAGAAGAATCGCCACCGAGGCAGTTTTGGATTTGCACGAAGACGGTGTTATCTACGCTGAATTACGTTGGGCACCTGAGCAAAATCAGCACGCTGGACTGAGTTTGCAGGAGGCAGTTGATGCAGTTCAAGACGGACTCGAAGAGGGCATGCAATTAGTGGAGGCGATGGGTGGCTTTATCCGAACTGGACAAATCATTTGCGCAATGCGCCAGGGTAGTCGAAGCCTAGAGATCGCAGAGCTTGCAGTGGCCAATCGAAATGACGGGGTAGTTGGGTTTGATATAGCCGGTCCTGAAAAGGGATTCCCAGCATCTTTGCACAAGGTCGCTTTTGATTATCTGGCGAGCGAGCTAATGCCGGTTACGGTTCATGCAGGTGAGGCTGATGGGTTGGCCTCGATCAAGGATGCATTGGTTAGCGGCAGGGCACTCAGGATCGGTCACGGGGTAAACCTGATTGAAGATGTCATGCTCACTAGAACCGAGGGTGACACAGATCTTGTCGTCTTAGGACCGGTAGCGGAGTGGATTCACGATCGTCAGATTGCTTTGGAGATTGCCCCCAGCTCTAATTTGCAAACAGGTGCTGGCGAGCTACTTGGTAGTGGAATTGCCAACCACCCCTTTGACGCTCTATATGACTTGGGTTTTCAAGTCACCGTGAACACAGATAATCGCCTCCAATCCTCAACAACCCTGTCCCGGGAGCTTGAGATGTTGAGCGAGACTTTTGGGTATGAGCTGGAGGATATCCATCAGTTCCAAATTCATGCCGCCGAGGCAAGTTTCCAATCTCTAGAAACCCGTGAAGAACTTTTGGACATGATTGACCGTGGCTTCAGCAAATTTGAATGAATTCTTTGCAGAGGGGTGCATTGAGTTTTCAAAACCCAGAAGCTTCATAGAGGCAGCCAGGCAAGCAGCGCAACTGCTTTCGAGTGAGGGTTTCGCGGTAGATCAATATGCGGATCAAATCGAGGAGATAATTCTCAGCAAAGGTCCATACATGGTTGTTGCACCGCAGGTGGCAATCGTGCACGGGCGTCCTGATGTTGATTCAAAAACTGGAGCCGCTTTAGTTCTATGTGAAAATGAGCTAATTAGCGGGAGTGCAAACGATCCGGTCAGACTGGTTTTTGCAATTTCATCAGCTAATAACGATGATCACATAGAAATGCTGAAGACCATATCTGGTTTTCTAGTCAACGAGGATTCAGTGGGTAACCTCTTGGACTGTTCCACTGTCAGCGAAGTTAGAGATATTTTCTCTGACAATCTGTCATGATTTGGCCATGAAGCTTTTGGCAGTTTGCGGAATGGGAATAGGGACCTCTGTTCTTCTAAAAATGAATGCTGAGAGGGTCCTAGATCAGCTAGATATCGAGGCGGATATAGACGCAACCGATATTGCGGCTGCCCTAAGCCCAGACTCGACCGCGCAGATAGTGCTTTGCACCCCGGAGCTTAAGGATCAACTAAAGGGAATCCGCGCTGAGGTGATTGCAGTTGAAAACGTATTTGATCTTGCCGAACTCACGGAGAAACTCGAGAAGTCACTGCTCTAAAAAGTGATTCATTGCTCGCTCGAGATCTTCAAGTCTCGCCTTTGCCGAAGCCCTGTTTGGCCCAGTTGATTCCAGGTAGCATTTCAGCTTCGGTTCTGTCCCGCTTGCCCTAATAAGGGCTCGAGAATTCCCATCTGGCTTTATCTCTAGCATGTCCAGTCTTGGATCCAGCTCAACCAGGTTTCGAACTGCAAGGCTCTCACCTTCAAAATCAGTCTCTGATTTGGATTTCAACTTATTCATTAGTTGCTCGACCTCCATCATTGATTGAAGTCGAATCGATATCTGTCCAGACTGGAAATACCCCGTCCTCTCCGAAATCTGGTCTAGCCGCTGATCAAAGCTAATGCACTTTTCTTCCAACTCTTTTGCAATCAAGCAGGCAAATAGCGCGGCGGTCAATCCGTCTTTGTCAGGGGTGTAGGAGGGATCAACGCAGTAGCCCAAAGCCTCTTCAAAACCAAACAGTAGGTTCTCCACTTTGGAAATCCACTTAAACCCAGTTGGGGTCAATTCGCTTTTCAATCCTCTGTCATCTGCAAGTTTCAGGATCTGCTGAGATGAGACATAGCTTGCTGCGAGTGTGCCCTCCTGGGTTTTTGTGCTTACAAAGTCAGCCAGCAGAATACCCAGCTCATTTCCGCTTAGCATTCTGAAATCTCCACCGCTTGGAACACCAATTGCCAGTCTGTCGGCATCGGGGTCGTTGGCGATGATCAGATCAGCCGAGACCTCTCTGGCTTTAGCCATAGCCAGGTCCATCGCACCAGGTTCCTCCGGGTTGGGAAACTTGACAGTCGGGAAGGTTGGATCGGGATCTATCTGCTGCCCCACCGGATAAATGTTTTTCAATCCAGCTAATTCAAAAACCGAGCTTGCAAGCTTCCAGCCAACTCCATGCATTGCTGTGTAGACAATCTTCAGCTCCGACTCGGTTTGATCTCCCGCTAGTTGGCTGCAGCGCAGTAAATACTGCTCAATTTCATCATCTCCGATTAGCGAGTATTCATTTGATCTTCCGCTTGGGTTTATCTGATCAACAAGATTGATCTCAGCTGCAATTTCCTGGTCTTGGGGAGGAACAATTTGAGAGTTCCCATTTGCACCACCGAGGTATACCTTGTAGCCGTTGTCATTCGGTGGGTTGTGGCTGGCAGTGACCACGATTGATGCTGAGCTATTTAGCCTTCTGCCAGTAAAAGCAACAACTGGAGTTGGAACCTGTTGATCGAACAGTTTCACCTCAATACCCGCACCAGCCAGAATCTCCGCTGAGTCTTTGGCAAAGACCTCTGAATTTTTTCGGGCATCGTATCCAATGACAACGCTCAGCTCACCATTCTTGTCCAGGTAAGAATCCCGATTCTTGAGCAAGAAATTGGCCAGCCCCTTGGCCGTTTGACTGACGACCAGCCGATTCATTCTCATCGGTCCCGGACCTAATTCAGCTCGAAGGCCTGCAGTTCCGAAGGTAAGACGTGATGAGAACAGTTGCTCAACCTCGGAAATCTCCCCTGCATCCAGCATGCTCTGCAATTGGAGCTTTGTTTCAGGATCCGGATCTTGATCGATCCATTGTTTTACGTAATCTAGATTCATCACAGTTTGTTGATTATCTGGGCTAATAGCTTGGCAATGACGGGCTCTGCTTTTTGGCCAGCCTCAATCACCTCGGCGTGAGACAGTGGTGTTTTTTGAATTCCTGCGGCCAAATTTGTAATCAGGCTCATGCCAAACACCTCAAGCCCCGCCTCTCTGGCGGCGATTGCTTCCAGGGCGGTGGACATGCCAACAATGTCTCCGCCCATGGCTTTTGCCATTTGGACTTCGGCGGGAGTTTCATAATGAGGCCCTGGGAACTGAACATAGACTCCTTGGTCAAGAGTTTCATCAACTTCAAGGGCTATTTTTCGAATTCTTGGTGAATATAGATCCGTAAGATCTACAAAGTTTGCGCCACTCAGCGGTGAGTGGGCGGTCAGATTTATGTGATCAGAAATAATCACCGGCTGCCCGGGTGACCAGCTCTCTTTGATGCCCCCAGCACCATTTGTAAGAACCATCACTTCAGCGCCAAGAGCTGCAGATACTCTTACCCCGTGGCTTACCGCATCAACTCCGTATCCCTCATAGAAGTGGGTTCTTGCACCAACTACCAGCGCATGCTTTCCACTGTCTAGCTTTACAACCCTTAGCTTTCCGGTGTGGCCAGCAACGCTTGGTTTGTGAAAACCAGGTATCTCGGATGCATCAATGCTGGCTATTTCTTCACCTGCAAGATCGGCAGCCTTTGCCCATCCAGACCCGAGTGTTAGTCCAATGTCTATTGACTCAATATCTGCAGCATCTTTTATTTTTTGAGCCGCGTCCTCCGCGAGCTTTTTGGCAGTTTCCATCTGAACAGTTTATTTGCAATCAAACAAGCCAAGATTCGCGAAGTGTTAGACAATAGTGACGTGGCTCAAAAATTTCCATCGCACAGAATAGTAATCATCGGCGCAGGACCGGGAGGGTTCGAGGCTGCTCTCGCAGGAAGGCAGCTCGGAGCCGAGGTAATCCTGGTTGAACGTGAGGGCTGGGGTGGATCTGCGGTTTTGACCGATGTTGTTCCGTCTAAGACCTTGATAGCTGTAGCGGATATTTCCAAGCGTTTTTCAGAAATCGAAGAATTGGGTTTGAAAACTGCCGGCGCCCAGATAGAGGTCGATTTGAAAGCTGTCAACCAACGTCTGAAGAATTTGGCTCGGGAACAGTCGCTTGATATGCAGCAACAACTTGAAAAAGCTGGAGTTCAGCTGATCACGGGAACAGGCAGGTTGGATGGAAACCACGCGGTTATCGTCTCGCCAAATGATGGAAGCAAAGAAAAGCGAATAGAGACCAAGACCATCATTGTCTCCACCGGGGCACGACCAAGAGAGCTTGAATCAGCCAAACCGGATGGTGAGCGAATTTTTAACTGGAAGCAGCTTTACAACCTCGAAAGCCTTCCCGAGCATTTGATTGTGGTCGGTTCTGGTGTAACTGGAGCCGAGTTTGCCGGAGCATACCTAGCACTTGGCTCAAAGGTGACCCTTGTTTCCTCAAGGGACTATGTTTTGCCGGGTGAGGACAAGGATGCTGCCATGGTTTTGGAAAACGTATTCAAGCGTGGCGGAATGCGGATTATGAACAAGTCCCGTGCGGAGAGCGTTGAAAACACCGGAGATGGGGTTCGAGTGACATTGAACACCGGGGAGGTGCTAATTGGCTCTCACTGTCTCATGGCAGTCGGGTCAATCCCCAACACCGAGGGGCTGAATCTTGAAGAGGCTGGCGTGGATACAAACGAGCACGGTCAGATTGTTGTGAACAAAGTTGCGGGAACTTCACGTGCCAATGTTTATGCCGCAGGTGATTGCACAAACTTCCTGCCGCTAGCATCTGTCTCAGCCATGCAGGGAAGAACTGCGGTTTTTCACGCCATGGGAGATGTCTCCACCCCGACACAGCTGAGAAATGTCACCGCAAACGTTTTCACTTCTCCTGAAATTGCCTCAGTAGGTTGGTCTCAGGAATCTATTGAAAACGACGAGGTTCGAGGGTTCGTTCATAAAATCGATTTAGAGAGTAATCCAAGGGCGAAAATGATGGGCGTTCAGGACGGGTTTATCAAACTCTTCGCCTCCACTGGCGGAACTGTTATCGGTGGGGTTGTAGTTGCGCCAAGAGCCAGCGAGCTGATCTATTCGATTGCGGTTGCAGTTGAGAATCGTTTAACAGTCGATGACGTCAGTGCTGCCTTCGCTGTTTACCCATCGCTCTCTGGCTCAATATCTGATGCCGCCAGAGCATTGCACGTGCCAATAATTTAGTCTTCGATTTGCAATATTTTCGTGCCTGCCGAGAGGGTAGTTCCCGGCTCAACTGAGAGTCCGGTTATTTTCCCGCTTCTGTGAGCGGTTACTGGCTGCTCCATCTTCATAGCCTCCAAAACCAGCAACAGATCACCTTCATTAACGTGATCACCTTCATTTACGGCAATCTTGACCACATTTGACTGCATTGGGGCGAAAACAACGTTTCCCTTGATTCCAGAGTGCGATGTTTGCTGGTGAGACTGTTTACGCCTTGGCGGTTTTCCAAAGTTTGCACCCTCTCCCAACATTCGTGTTGGAACCGAGACCGATACAAGCTGACCATCAACTTCCACGCTGATTGTTTTCAGAGTTTCTAACTCTTCAGTTTCAGCGATGCCAGACCAGGGTTCGATTTCGTTGTTCCACTCGGTTTCAACCCATCGGGTGTAGACACCAAAGTCTGCCCCTTCAGCGGTGAAGGTCGGTTCATTGACCAAGAGTCTGTGGAAAGGTATCACGGTTGGGATTCCATGAACTTGAATCTCTTCTAAAGCCCTACGGGATCTTTCAAGGGCCTGCTCTCTGCTCTCGCCAGTGACAATTAATTTCGCCAGCATGCTGTCAAAGTTGCCACTGACCTGGTCACCAGATTTCACACCAGTGTCGAACCTAACTCCGGGACCGGAGGGTTGTTGGATACTTTGAATCTTTCCGGGAGTCGGCAAGAAATCTCTTCCGGGATCCTCGCCGTTGATTCTGAACTCAATTGAGTGACCTTTGACCTCTGGATCGGAATATTCAATCTTCCCGCCCTCTGCGATTCTTAGCTGCTCCCTGACAAGGTCAATTCCCGTTACCTCTTCACTGACTGGATGCTCCACCTGAAGCCTGGTATTCACTTCCAAAAACGAAATTGTTCCATCGGCTCCAATCAGGAACTCGCAGGTGCCAGCGCCGGTGTAACCGGCCTCTCTAAGAATCCTTTTTGACGCCTCGTAGAGCTCTGCACTCTGTTTTTCTGAAATAAATGGTGCTGGAGCTTCCTCCACAAGCTTTTGGTGTCTTCGCTGAACCGAGCAATCTCTGGTGCTGATCACCACTACATTTCCATACTCGTCCGCTAGGCACTGGGTCTCTACATGTCGAGGCCTATCTAGGTATTTTTCAACAAAGCATTCTCCTCGACCAAATGCTTGAATGGCCTCCCTTGTTGCAGACTCAAAAAGCTCCTCGACATTATCTCCCTCGCGAGCAACTTTGATTCCTCTTCCACCGCCACCGAAGGCTGCCTTGATCGCAACGGGTAATCCATATTGCGAGACAAAGTCAGTCACCTCGGCTGCACTCTTGACCGGTTCCTTTGTCCCTGGCGCGAGCGGTGCTCCAACTTTCTCAGCTATCTGTCGAGCACTTATTTTGTCGCCTAGTACTTCGATTGCCTCCGGTGATGGACCGACCCAAATGATTCCAGCGGCGATTACTGCCCTTGCAAACTCTGCATTCTCAGCTAGGAAGCCATACCCAGGGTGGATTGCGTTTGCACCAGTTTTCTGGGCAATTCTGATGATTTTTTCAATACTCAGATAGCTCTCGGAGGCTGTTAGCCCTACCAACGAGTGAGCCTCGTCGGCCATCTGTGCGTGCATGGCGTTTCTATCGCCATCCGAGTAAATAGCAACGGTGGGAATGCCGCTATCGTGGGCAGCTCTGATGATTCTGACTGCTATCTCGCCACGGTTAGCGATGAGCAGTTTTTGAATTCTGCGTTCCATAAGGGGAAAGCTTATTGGTCTGAGGCTGAAAGCTTGGAATTATTCCCAGAAATCGGTGTATTCGTAACCGAGCTCAGTGATCATTTCCCTGAGGAGTTTTAGTGAAAGGCCCACTACAGTGTGGTAGTCACCCTCAATGCGATCAATGAATGCCCCTCCCAGGGAGTCGATGGTAAACGCCCCGGCCACCTGAAGTGGTTCGCCGGAGGCGACATACTTTTTTATTTGCTCGTCAGATATATCTGAAAACCAAACTTTTGTTGCACTGAACCTGGTGATTGATCTTTTTGTCTTTAGATCGATAAGGGTTTGTCCGCTGTATAGAAACCCGGTCTTTCCACGCATGGATTGCCAGCGCCGAATTGCCAGTTCACTCACCCCCGGCTTACCAAGTATTTGGCCTTCAAAACTGAGTGCCGAATCAGCTCCAAGTATCAAAGTGTCATCACCCGCTGTCTTTTCTGCCACATCCTCCGCCTTGGCACGAGAGAGGGTTGCCACGTAGTGCTCGGGGTTCTCGGCTTCGACACCTTTTAGAACTGCATCCTCGTCAACTTCGCTTGGTTGAACAATCGGTGACAGCCCAGCATCTGTAAGAATCTTTAGACGAGCGGGCGATTGACTGGCCAGAATTATCTTGGTCATCGTGTAAGGATAATACGTCCCTGCAATTCGCTAAGGTTTTAGTATGCAAAGACGAGGCGTCTCAGTAGCGATAGTCGATGATCACGAGGCTGTCCGCTATGGTTTCGCTGGCGCGTGTGAAGAATATGGACACACTCTGGTGGCTTCTGCAGCCACAGTGCCGGAACTTCTGGAGAAGTTGGGCAGAAGACGGGTAGACGTGGTGGTCATGGATTTGTCTCTGGCTGATGGGTCATTGATAAGTGAGAATGTCAGATCTATCACCTCAAAGCGAATGCCCGTTTTAGTTTTTTCAATTGCGGACAAACCAAAACTGGTGAGAGCGGCCATGAAAAATGGAGCTCATGCGGTGGTTCCGAAAAGTGAGTCGATGAAAGATCTTATGAAATCAATCGAACTCACCTCCAGAGGTGTATTCATCAATAATTCAGAGACCACCGCAGCAATTGACACCGATCAAGATTTCAAGGCTGCGCAGCTTACCGAAAGAGAGCGAGAGGTTTTGACCCTTTATGCGAGCGGCCTTGCCCTGAAGCAGGTGGCCTATCAACTTGGGGTTGAACGTTCCACAGCTAAAGAGCACATAGATCGAGTCCGGCGAAAGTATTCCAGACTTGGAAGGTATGCCGGTACAAAAATTGATCTGCTCAGGCGAGCCATTGAGGATGGCTACATCAACGAGGAGATGTTGTAGGTGGAATCACTTTCCTACTCAGCTCGCGGCAACGTCGAAAAGATCATCTTCAGAGCATTCAGTGTTGCGGTTATCTTAACTGGAATCGAGATTATTGGAAATGCTGTTTTTCAAAGCTCAGTGTTGTTGCCAACAAACTGGATTTTGGTTGCCCTGGTAATAGCGAGCCAGCTTGGTCTGGTTTATGGGGCGTGGTTTGGAACCAAACCTAAATCGTGGATGGTTTTTCACGGGATTACTCCTGCTGCAGTTATCCTGCTTTGGCCGATTTTGGCCACAGACGGCTCTGGATTACCAGAAGATTTCCGACCCTGGGTTTGGTGGGCAATGGGTATGAGTGCCATATCAATCAGCATCGCTTTCAAGCAACCATTCAGTCTCATTGGCGCAATCGCTGTAACACTTTTCTGGTTTTTCTTCTCCGCAACTGAGCTGGGAGGGGCGATCGACCTAGAGCGGCGTATTCAGGACAGTGTTTTGGTTTTGATGCTTGGGGGCGTCTTCGGGTCTTTAGCGGGGCTGATTATTGAACAATTTGGAAAAGTTGATGAGGCAAACTCAAAGAGTTTGCGTGACTCTGTAGCCAGAGCCCAGGTCGATGCCAGGGAGCGAGAGCGAGGACTGGTTGATGCGCTGGTGCATGACAGGGTTCTCAACACTCTGCTTTTGGCCTCCAAAGCCAAATCCACAGGGGAGCACCAGGCAGCCGCTGACTCGGCCCATCAAGCACTGGAGGAGCTTTCCAGTATGCGGGAGCAGTCCGAGGAAAGGTCTTCATACTCATCACTTGCCCTGGTCAAATCATTGAATTCAGCGGCTCGGGAGATAGGTGAGGTTGTCATAAGCAGCTCCGGAACCGGTTCTGTTGCTGTCCCTGCTGAAGTTGGCGAGGCCTTAACACAGGCCGCATTACAGGCCATTGAGAATTCAAGGAAGCATTCACTGGCGCCGAGGACCTATCTGCACTCCGACAGTAACTCCGAGCAAATAACAATTAGTGTCAAGGACTACGGAAAAGGATTTAGGTCATCTCGCGTGAGTAGGAACAGGCTCGGAGTGAGATTGAGCATCATCGGTCGAGTGGAGGCTGTGGGCGGTACTGCAAAAATCGAGTCAATTCCGAATGTGGGCACGGAGGTGTTTCTTTCATGGACTCGCTGATGGTTTCAAGGGTCACCATCTCGGTGGTTATTTTCTTTTACAGTTGCTACCACGCGTGGCTTGGGTTATCCAGCCTTTATGCCTATTCGATGCCTAACCTTGCGATTGGTTTCATTGTCGCCTACCTCGCGTTCTCGCTAATTAGCATCTCTTTCTACGCAGGATTGAGAATCCCAGCCTGGTTGGCTCTTATAAATTTGGCCTTCGTATTGGTCACGCCATGGATTTTCACGCAAATGATTATCGTGAATGAGACGGCCAGTTATTCGACCTGGTTCGTTGTTGGATTGGCGACCCTGATGGGCATTACATCATTCAGGGGACATGTCATCATAGGTTGGCTAGGCTTTTTCGCCATCGCCAGCCAGGTCATCATCTGGGGAGGCATCGGAACGCTTCTCAATGCGGGGATCGTAGGTGCGCTTCTCATGGTCTTTGCCGGTCACGCCTCTGGTTACGCGGTTAGGACAGCGGATCGTCAGGCAGCTGAGTCAATCGAGTCTCAAAGAGCTTTTGAAGTCGGTGCTGCCAGCAGAACCGCGGCTAGAAAATTTAGACAAGAGCGAATTCAACAGACCCTTCAAAAGGCAGAGCCAATTCTCACTGAAATCGTCGACACCCAGGGACACCTGGACAGCGATCAATCTGAAAACGCAAGACTATTGGAAGCAGAGCTTCGTGATCTGATTCGGGGCCGGGGGCTAATTAACGAAAGGGTCAGCGATGCGGCAAAGAAAGCCCGGGCTCGGGGTGTGAAGGTGGAGCTTTTGGATGAGGGTGGACTTGAAGAAGTGGATGAGGTTCAGCGAGCGGAGATTCTTGAGAAGGTGGCAAACGCAATCGATGCCGCAGTGGATGGAAAGATAACCATTCGCTCTCCACAAGGAGAGTCTTGGAAAGTTTCTATCGCAGCTATGAGCCCATCAAGAGAAGAGTTGAGCATTTGGGAGAGGATTTAGACGTCCGAAACGGGTGACCCCCCAACAGCCACCCGGCTCGGACTCTCTTAGTTTCTCAAGAGCATCACAAAGCTGGTAGCGGTTTTCAGGAAAAAGTGTTCACCTTAATGGGGGACAAGTTTTCTAGGTTCTCGGCCCTACTGCCCGGGCTTTTTCCTAATCATGGAGGAACGCTTCCACTCCTGTTTTGTCTGGTAACCAGAGGCTTTTTCGGCTGATTGACCTCGACCCTCAAGGTTTTTAATAACTGAAATCAGGGCTGCCTTCCTGGTCGAGTTCAGCTGCGTGTGGATTCTAATTTCAGGCATTAGAGAGGAATGTTTCCATGCTTTTTTGGAGGCAATTCTGAGCGCTTGGTTCTGAGTGCTCTTAGTGACTTGATTACGCTGGTTCGGGTCGCTGAGGGTTCGATAATTCCATCCAGCTCGCCCCGCTCAGCAGCTAGGAACGGACTTGCGACGCTGTAGGTGTATTCCTTCGCCAGTTGTGATCTGACCTGCTCAACATCTTCGCCAGCTTCAGCTGCTTGCTTTAGCTTGTCTCGGTAAAGAATGTTGACAGCACCCTGACCTCCCATTACAGCTATTTCCGCGGTTGGCCAAGCTAGGTTTATATCGGCTCCTAACTGCTTGCTACCCATGACGATGTATGCGCCACCATAGGCCTTTCTGGTTATCACTGTTATGAGTGGAACCGTGGCTTCAGCGTAGGCGTAGAGAAGCTTCGCACCTCTTCTGATTACTCCCGCCCATTCCTGATCGGTTCCTGGTAGATAACCGGGAACATCTACGAGAGTCAGGATTGGAATGTTGAAACTGTCGCAAAAACGCACAAACCTAGCCGCTTTTTCTCCAGCGTCAATGTTTAGAGTGCCCGCCATTTGCAGGGGTTGATTGGCAACTATTCCAACTGTTCCGCCATCCACGCGAGCGAAACCCACGATTATGTTGGGTGCGTAGAGTGGCTGCACCTCCAAGAAGTCACCATCATCCACGGTGGCCTCAATAACCGTATGCATGTCATAGGGCTGGTTTGGGCTATCTGGAATCAGTTGGTCAAGCCTCATGTCCTGCTCTGTAATTTCTAGCTCGTGCGCTGGTTCATAGGACTGTGGATTCGAGAGATTGTTTTCAGGGAGGAAGCCGATCATTGTTCGCACATAGTCAATGGCATCCGCCTCATCCTCGGCAAGGTAGTGGGCAACACCGCTGGTTTCGTTGTGGGCTCTAGCTCCGCCTAGCTCCTCCATACCGACTTCTTCTCCGGTGACGGTCTTGATCACATCAGGTCCGGTGACAAACATGTTCGAGGTCTTATCAACCATCACCACGAAGTCGGTGAGGGCAGGTGAGTAGACTGCACCGCCTGCAGCTGGTCCCATGACAATAGAGATTTGTGGCACCACACCGCTGGCTAGGGTGTTCTTTCTGAATATCTCGCCATACTTCCCGAGGGCAACTACCCCCTCCTGGATGCGGGCACCACCGCTGTCTAAGATTCCGATTATCGGAACTCCTGTATCAATCGCGATTTCCATTATCTTGATGATTTTGTTTCCTGCAGCTTCACCCAATGACCCACCGAAGATTGTGAAGTCCTGGCTGTATACCGCCACCTGCTTTCCATGGATGGTCCCTAATCCTGTGACAACACTGTCTCCGTAGGGTCTAGATTTCCCCTCAGATGACCTATCACGGACGAATTCATCAATTTCGACGAAGCTACCTGGATCCAGCAATTGCTGCACTCTCTCGCGAGCGGTCTGCTTTCCTTTCGCCCTTTGCTTTGCTATCGCCTCTTCACCGGCACCATTCATCGCTTCCTGGTAGCGCTTTTTGAGGTCAGCTATTTTGCCGGCTGTTGTGTCCAGCTCTGGATGGTCTGTCAAGATCTCTCCAACTTTATGATGCGCACTACTTTAGTAATGTTTGTATGGTCCGAAGGGAATGCATGGACCTTAAATTTTCAACTGCTCATTCAAGCAAGCTGGTTTATTTCGAGCAAATCGGCTCAACCAACCACTATTTGATGGAAAAAATCTCTCAAAACCCAGCGGATTGGCCTGATATGAGTGTTGTTTGCGCCAGCGAGCAAACCAACGGTAGTGGACGTCATTCCCGAGTTTGGTCACCCCCGAGCGGGGCGAGCCTCTCCTGTTCACTGCTTGTCCGAAACCCCAAGGGTGCAGCTCACTGGTATGGGATTTTGCTTGCCATGGCAGCAGTTATCTCTCTGAGATCTCAGGGTGTCGAAGCTGGGTTGAAATGGCCCAACGACGTTTTGGTAGAGGGAAAGAAGTTAGCGGGAGTTCTTGGTCAGGCCAGCTCAGACTCGCTCGTGGTCGGGATAGGCATCAACCTTCAGCCAATCCAGATTGATAATTCGGTATCACTTGCGGAGATTGGCTTGACCCAGGATTTTGATTTTCAACTTTCAAATATCTTGGGTGAGTTTTCAAGCCTGCGAAGGGACTTCGATCTAGGCGGCGTTGCGGCGGTTTTGGAAAGATTGAGAGAGTTTTCCCATACCCTTGGTCTTGAGGTTCGGGTAACCACCGATGACAGAGTTATTGAAGGATTGGCTACCGATATTGACAATCAGGGACGGCTGGTCATCAATGGTGGAGAAGAAATAATCTCAGCCGGGGATATTTTGCACCTTCGAAGATTGGGAGAGGTTTGAGAGTCGGCGTTATTGGTGGCGGGCAACTCGCTCGAATGATGATTCCCGAGGCAATCGCAATGGGAATCGAGATCAAAGTTTTTGCAGAGGCCGAGGGCATGTCTGCCTCACTTGCAACTGTCAACGTTGGCGACTACACCGAAGCCGAAGAGCTTGGCTGGTTCGCCGATGGAGTCGATGTTCTGACCTTTGACCACGAACACGTCCCAACATCGGCGCTTGAGCAGTTGGAAAGAGTCGGGATTAGCGTGCAGCCACCCTCTAAAGCCTTGGTTTTTGCTCAAAACAAGCTTTTCATGCGCCAGCGACTGTCCCAAGCCGGGCTGCCAATGCCTGCATGGCTTGAGGTACAGACACCTGAACAGCTAAATGAATTCATCTCTTCACAGGGCGGAAAAGTCATCGTCAAAACACCAATAGGTGGTTATGACGGTAAGGGCGTCAGATTTGTCTCAAGCGCTGACGAGGTCAGCGATTGGTTTTCAAGTCTAAATAAGCTTGGCGGATCGTTGCTGGCCGAGCAGTTGGTTGATTTTGAATCTGAAATTGCTGTTTTGTCAGCAAGAAGACCAAGTGGCGAATGGCGAGCTTGGCCTGCGGTTGAGACTATTCAGAAAAACGGAGTGTGTTCACAGGTGCTTGCACCCGCTCCTAAGGTCGACCAACAACAGGCTTTAGATATAGCAAAAACCATTTCCAAGGAGCTTGGTGTCACCGGCGTAATGGCGGTGGAGATGTTTCAGACCAAAGATGGACAGTTGTTGATAAACGAGCTTGCCATGCGACCGCACAACTCGGGTCACTTCACGATTGACGCAAGTATCACATCGCAGTTTGAGCAACACCTGCGAGCTGTTTTGGACCTTCCCCTTGGCAGTACAGAGATGACCGCTGATTATGCGGTGATGGTCAATTTGCTGGGAGTTGAATCAAACACTAACTTTTTGGAAAACTTCGAAGCCACAATGCACCGTTTTCCAGAGGCAAAAATTCACACTTACGGGAAATCTCCTCGGCCTGGAAGAAAAATGGGACACATTACTGTACTGGGCGACGACCTTGAGACGGCCAAATCGCGAGCTTTATTAGCGGCTGCGGTGATAAGTGGGTCATAGGATAAAACTGTGAGCATTGCAATTGTTATGGGTTCCGACTCGGATTGGCGAGTTTTGGAAGATGCCCAAAAGACTTTGCTTGAATTCGGCATCACGCCCGAGGTAGAGGTTTTGAGCGCTCACAGAACTCCCGAAGCAATGCTGGATTGGTCACACAAAGCTTCCGGCCGAGGCATAAAAGTCATCATCGCTGGTGCGGGTGGAGCAGCGCATCTTCCCGGAATGGTAGCTTCTGCCACATCTTTACCGGTTATTGGTGTTCCCATTTCACTCAAAAACCTTGAGGGCATTGACTCACTTCTTTCCATAGCGCAAATGCCTGCAGGTGTTCCGGTTGCAACCATGGCTATTGATGGCGCAAAAAACGCAGCACTAATGGCGATCAGAATCTTAGGCTCAAGCGATGAGGGGATTCTGAGGCAGATGGATGACTACAGAGCCCAATTGAAAGTTCAGGTTTCTGAGAAAAATCAGAAACTGAAAGATTCCTTAGAGTAATCGCCACGCCGACCCGCGTGAATCAAAACCTTCAACTTCAAAATTAAGCTTTATTTTTGAGGAGGTCTGCCATGCGCTGGAAAGTTTTGTCTATTGCCATTGTCGGCGGACTGACACTGAGCGGCTGTTCTGCATTTGTGCCCAGCTGGAATGCTCAGCCAACTCCAATCGAAATTGATAACAACTCTGGTGATGAAAGCGTTAATGAACAAACACCTGTAGAGCCAGAACCCGAGCCAGAACCGGAGCCTGAGCCGGCACCAGAGCCTGAGGAAGAACCAGAGCCGATTGAGCGCAGCCCAGCAACGGTTGAGGTAATAAGCGCAATGGCGTACGTGGACGAGGGGCAACTGGAGGTAATTGCGCAGGTTATAGATGTCGTCGAAGATGGAGGAGAGTGCACGATGAAATTGCTCGCGGGTGATTTTGCAACAGACTTGACCGTGGGTGCCAATAGATCAAGCAATTACACTCAGTGCGCTCCGATGGACATCCCGCTTTCAGAGCTACCCGGCGGAACCGCCGTTGTCTCGGTTAGTTACATCTCTGATAACTATGAAGGCGAAAGCGAAGCCGTCTCGGTGGTGATTCCTTAGTGAGAAAACTCTTAACCATCCTCGGGTCGCTATCTCTGCTTGGCGCCCTGATTGTCCCTACTCAGCAAGCTCAGGCAGCCCCTCCGGGTTCAGCCTTCGACCCGGGCTTGATAATCACAGACAGCGTATTTTTTGATTTCGGAACAATGAGCGTTGAGCAAATTCAACAGTTCCTAGATTCTCGAGTTTCCAATTGCCGGGCGGATGCTGATGACCCTGATTGCTTGAAGGATTATGTAATGGACACCCCCGCAACTGAGGCCACCGCCGGGAGGTGCGAGGCCATACCGGCCAGAAGTGGTGCCACCGCAGCACAAATAATCCACGATGTTGCTAATGCCTGCGGCATCAACCCTCAGGTTTTAATTGTGACCTTGCAAAAAGAGCAAGGCCTGGTCACAAGCTCCAAGCCAACCCCTTATATGTATAGAGCCGCAATGGGTTACGGCTGCCCAGATAGCGACCCCGGGATTTGTGGGAAGGTTTATGTTGGCCTGTTCAACCAAATTTACAGAGCCGCAAGCCAGCTCCAGTGGTATGGAAACCCAGAAGGTTCTTTCACCTGGTTGCGCCCCGGTAGAACTGTAAACGTCCGCTACAGCCCAAGAAGCTCATGTGGAACCAAGAGCTTTGAGCTAAAGAGCCAGGCAACGGCAAATCTTTATTACTACACCCCCTACACCCCTAACAAGGCAGCTCTGGATAACTTATATGGAACCGGTGATAGCTGCAGCGCCTACGGCAACAGAAACTTTTGGAGATTCTTCCATGACTGGTTCGGATCTCCTATCGGCGGGGGCTATCTGCTGAGGAGCGGAAACAGCCCGCTATATGTAATAAGTGGATCACAGAGGTTTGAGATTACCGACCAGGCCCAGATTGCGGCTTTGGAGGCACTTGGTCCAATTGGCGAGATTTCGCAACCATACTTAGACAGTTTCACCGATGGTGGCCCAATGCAGCTATTGGCTGAATCGTCAGCTACCCAAGAGTTATTTCTTTTAGCTGGAAATCGGAGATACCTAGTTCCAAATTGTGAGGTTGCCGCCGAGTTTGGTCTGGACTGTGCGAATAAACTCACTCTTCCCAGTGCTCAGCTTCTTGAATTTGAAAACGGTGTGCAAATCAGCCAGCTTCTGCAAACTGCAGATGGTCAGTATTGGGTTGAGAATGGCCAGTATCGGAAGGTGCTAGACCCGCTTGCTCTGCAGAAGGTAACAAATGTAATCCCCGAGCCAATTGAGGCCGACCTTGCTGCCCTGCCAACTCTCACTGCTGGAGCACCAATAACGAGTGACCTGACTGTTTTTGATATTGAACAAGACAATCGAATTGGATTGGCAACGGAAAACGGAATCTACCTGATTGATGCAGATATGGCCAGTGAGCTGGCAATTACCAAGTGGTTTGACCAGGCGCAGGGGGCGGTTGCATTGGAAGACGCTCTCAGCGCCCAGATTCCGTTCAGCGGATTCATCAAATCTGCAAGCGGTGATGGTTTTGTTATCACCTCCCAGGGAAAACTTCCGCTAGAGAACGTCGATGAGTTCTACCCGGCAACGATTGAGGTTAGTGATCAATTCCTGGAAAAGATTCCTACAATTGATGCCACCGCCAGCGCACCTGCGGTAATTAATTTCAATAACTCGTACTACAACTATCTGGTCACCGGCGGTCAGCGATACACAATTTTGCAAAACGGAATGCTGGCCGAATTCAATGACCTGCTTGGTCCAGCACTGACTATTTCTGAAAGCTTGCTGGATTCCATTCCAAATGGAGGAGCAGCTGCGGCACCGGGAAGTGTTGTTCGCGGAAAGCAGTCAGGGGTTCGCTACCTGGTCGATGGTTATGACAAGAAAATTCCAATGCGGACACTTGCCCATGCCGAAAGCGTTACCGACGGACGGGTTTATGACTTGAATGACAGTCTGCTCAACAGGCTTGAAACGCAGGCATTTTTGACCACGTCCAAGGTCACTTGTGATGGAGCCCAGTACTTCTTGGACGCTGGAAAGCTCATTCCAACCAGCCCTGAAGTATTTGCCGAGTATCCAGGTGAGGCTCTCGAGCTTGAACCAGCAACATGCCTGGCGATGGGTGAGCAAGATGTAAAGATGACTCAGTTCATCCGAAACCAGGCCAGAGACATCTTCGTTGTCGTGCAGGGTAAAAAGTACGCCCTTACCAGCTTTGAGGACTACGAGAGCTTGAGTGAAGAGTCGCTGGGATACAACTGGGTTACAAACTGGTTTGCAAGCAATATCCCGACCGGCACGGAACTTCCGAGTAATGCTTCGATTGTGACTGAAGATGGAGCGACGGTTGGCGAGTTCATTCGTGAGGAGAGCGAGTCTGAGCCGATAATCCCGTCTGAACCTTCGGTGACAACACCGGAGGAAGTTGAGCCAGAGGTAGTTCAGCCCAAGCGATACACGGTTAGGCCAGGCGACTTCCTATCCAAGATTGCAGCTAGCCAGGGTTCGACGGTGGCCGCGATTGTTGAGGCTAACAACCTAAGGAATCCAAATTTCATTCGGGTGGGTCAGGTGTTGATTATCCCCGGAAATCAGCCGGTTCAAACTGAGCAAAGAGATCCAGAACCTACTCCGGAGCCCCAACCAGAACCAGCACCGACTCCTGAGCCAGAACCGACACCAGAACCTGAGACAACTGTCGGAACGATTGAATATCGAGTCCAAAGCGGAGACTTTTTGAGACGGATTGCAAACAGATTTGGTGTGAGCACTGCTGCCATTGCTGAGGCAAGCGGGCTTGCAAATCCAAACCTGATATTTGTCGGTCAAGTTCTTAAGATTCCAAACCAAACTGTTTCGGATCCAACCCCGGAGCCCGAAACAGAACCGGAGCCTCAGCCACAACCTGAGCCTGAGCAAGCCCAGACCTATCGGGTTTCGGCAGGGGATACGCTTTTTAGAATCGCAGCTAGGTTTGGAGTGAGCTACCGCGACATTGTCAGCGAGAACAACATATCCAACCCGAACTTGATTCGAGTTGGTCAGGTTCTCAGGATTCCTTAGCCTTCCAGGCTGAGTTGACTATTTCGGACAGCCCAAATTCAGCTTTCCACCCAAACTCTTTGCTGATCTTTGCATTGGAAGCAACCAGTTTCGGTGGGTCACCCGCCCTTGGTCCCGCAATTTCGACATCGAAATCAATCCCCGATACTTTTTTGATCTCGGCAATTACCTCGAAAACACTTGACCCTTCGCCGGTGCCGACGTTGTAGACCTGATTTCCGGGTTCCCCAAGCTGGTCAATTGCATCAATGTGTGCTCGGGCAAGGTCTAGTACGTGAATGTAGTCCCTAATGCAACTTCCATCGTCGGTGGGGTAATTATCGCCAAACACCAGGACGCTCTCACCTCGCTCGATTCGATCGAGAATAATGGGAATGAGGTTGAGAGCCTGCTTATCAGCGAGCTCTGGCCAGCCCGCTCCGGCAACGTTGAAGTATCTCAAAGACACCGCACTGAGTCCCCAAACCGAGGCATTGTTTATCATCCACTCGCCAACGAGTTTGGTTTGTCCGTATGGGTTTATCGGTTCTGTTTTATCCAGCTCCGTAACTTTTTCAACATCCGGCATTCCATAAACAGCAGCGGAGCTGCTGAAGACGAGCTTCTTCACCTCTGCTTGGCGCATAGCGGTGAGTAGGTTTGCAAGTCCTCCGATGTTGGATTGGAAATAAAACTCTGGCTTCTCAACTGATTCACCGACTTGCTTTCTCGCTGCAAAATGAATCACCACTTCGATGTTTTTTTCAACTAGCAAATCAGTCAACCGCTTGATGCTTGTTGGATCTTCAAGGGTAAGGTCAACTGCTTCGCAATCCAGCCTGTCGCCAATTCCAGTGCTTAGGTCGTCAACTGAAATGACGTAATTTCCGCTCTCTGAGAGTAATCTGACGACATGGGAGCCGATATAGCCGGCACCACCGGTGACTAAAACGTTCATGGTTAATAGGTTAGTGGTCGTATATTTATCGTCTAAATCTCCACATCAGGAAAATCTCAACTTGACTTATTCATAGTTACACGTGTGTAATTACACGAGGGAAGTTCAGAGAAGAGGTTTTTCAATGCCAGAAGACAACGTAGCAGCGAACTGGTTCGTGGACGTTCTTCGTTTGGGGGTGGCAAATGCTTACGACTCAGAGGATGCCGATGCCTTAGCTTGGCAGGCGGACGCGCTTTGCGCGCAGACAGATCCAGAGGCATTCTTCCCTGAAAAAGGTGGCTCAACTAGAGATGCTAAAAGAATTTGCAATCAGTGCGAGGTAAAAAGCGAGTGCTTGGAATACGCCCTGAAAAATGACGAGCGATTCGGAATTTGGGGCGGACTCAGCGAGCGGGAGCGCAGAAAACTCAAGCGTCGCGCTTAGACTTTAAACATGTCCTTGACAATAACTGCTCTGGTTATTGGCGGTAACAGCGAGCTTTTAGACGAGACGTTATTTGGCCTGAGTTCTCAATCACGAAAGCCAGACCATATCCTGGTCGGCAGCACCAATGTGGAGGAACAAGAGCTCGCAAGGAAGCACCAACTTCCATTCATTGAGATCAACAATTCCTTTCCGCAAAATTTGCTCTCACTGTCTGAGGCCGTTGAGACCCCCGATTGGTTTTGGATTTTATTCTCAGACAGCTGTCCAGACCCTCTCGCATTAGAGAGCATGACTTTGACAGCAGAGACCTCGCCATCTGCCTCCATGGTCGCTCCAAAATTGGTTGAATGGGAGTTCCCCGAAAGGTTCGTGAGTTTCGGTAAAACAATTACTCAACTAGGGGAGAGCTTTGAACTAGTAGACACTGAAATTGATCAGGGTCAGCACGATCTGCTCAGAGATGTTTTGGCTTCAGACTTTGCTGGCGCTTTAGTTGAGCAGCAGACGCTTCGAACCCTGAGGGATCAGGGCTCTCCTATTGCTGCTCGGTCAACAGTATTTGGAATCAGTCAGTGGCTATCCGGCTCAAGAGTGATAGTCGAACCCAAGGCCAGAGTCAGAATTGACTCCAAGCATGGGTTTAGTGGCGAGAGTCACGTCTTCGGTGCACATTTTGCGAAAAGATTTGCCGATTACCACCTGAGTCTGATCACCCTTCCACGGATGCTCGGCTTTCTATACTGGCTTTTCTTACCAGCAATTGCAGTCGGTCGGTCGTTATGGACCGTAGGCTCAAGACAAGTTCGTTATTTTGTTCCGGAGCTTCTGGCTGGTTTTGCCTCTTTTCTTTCTGTAGCCCTTCATCTGCGTGCATCGGTATCAATTAGGAAAACTGGAAAGCTGCGGGCGATCAGCCAGCTACGTGCAGATAGAGCACAGACAAGGGACCGCAGAAGAAGACGGTTTACCGAACTTCCTCCTGCCGAGTACCGACCGAGCTTACTCAGTGGACCTTGGGCTTGGCTGCTACCAGTTTTGGTGTTGTTGAACTTTCGACTGTTCCCAGCGGATGAGGCCGTGGTTGCGGGAAACATGGTGCCTTTGAGCGCCAATTGGTTTGAGTTGATAGCGAGCGGTTGGAAAACCGTGGAAGGCTTCCCGGTTGACTCAATTGTTTTTCCTTTAGCACTAATATCAGCTATCAGCTTTTGGGCACCATCTGCCGCAGTGGCCTGGTTCATCTTCATTGCCCCGGCCCTTGCTTTTGCCGGTGTTTGGTTGGCGCTTGCCAGGCTTACAGAGAAAAGACTTCTGGTAACGGTGCTCAGTCTGGGCTATTCCGCGAGCCCGCTATACGCTCTGCAACTTGAGGAGCCAGACATTTCATCAACCATAAGTTACGTGCTAATCGGTTGGCTGATTCATGGTCTGATAATGATTATTCAATCAACCGTTAGCTCCAGAGCCTGGCGATGGACGGCGTGGTCAGCGTTTTTACTGGCTGCTCTCTCTGCCTCAGTCCCATATCTGTTGCCGGTTTTCCTTGTAATAACCGCATTGTTGGCTATTGCAAACCTTCGAAGGCTCGGGTTTTTGGTCTTTGTCCCCGTACTTTCGCTGATTCTGCTTTTACCTCAGATAGCTTTTTGGGTGTTAGAACCATTGGCGATTTTTGCACCAATGGGTGTGGTGACAAGTTATTCGAACGATTGGCAGCTAGACCCGCTGTTGGTCATTTCCCTTTCGGTTGTTTTTGTTCTGGGAGTAGTGGCGTTTCTTTTCAACGCAAATGCAAGATCACTAATGCTAATCTCAGCCAGCGGTGCGTCAGTTTCCGCCTTTGCAGCCATTGAGCACATCCAGTTTGAAGCAGAGCCAGGCTTCATCGCTGCATCTAGTGCCAATGGTGTTCCAATTTTGCAGCTCGGGCTGATTGCAATTTTGGTCATCGCCAGCACAGTCAACCAAAAATCAATTCAGGCAATCTCTGCTGTAGTGTTGCTCCTTTTCGCTGGCGTCGGCGCTTATTCGCAACTGACCATGAGTCAAAGCTTTGCCTGGGGCGAATACCGGCAGGTCCCTGCAATAGTTGAAGTCGAATCCCAAAGGTTCGAGCTGAATACACTAATGATTTCTGAATCAGCGGAAGAAGTTTGGCTTCGTTCTGGCAACGGAGAGAACCTTGGAGAATCATCCATGCTTGCCAAGCTCTATGCTGCCGAGCGGGAATCCTCGGAGAGAGTTGCGGTACTAAGTGCGTCTTTGATCGCTAGTAATTCCGAAGGTATCCAGTCACTTATGGACGAGCTGGACATTGCTTTTGTCCAACTCCAAGGAGAAAACCCGCAAGTTGCCTCACAACTCTCAAGGCTTCCCGAACTTACATTCGCTGGGCAAACTCAGGGAGGAACACTTTGGAGGGCGGATGGGACAGAGCTTGATAATAAGCGTCTGCAGGTTTCACTGTCTCAATTTATCCCGTGGGCAGCACTCCTGATCACCATCTTGATTGCGGTGCCAACCCCTGCCTCAATTCGCGGGCGAGCAAGAATTAGGGGCATTAGATGATTTGGTTGGTTAGGACTGTCGGGGCTTTGGCGTCTGCTGCGTTTGTAGTCGCGAGCATCTTTGTTCCATTCTCACCTCTGACAATCTCAGCCGAGCCCTCGATCGAAAGAAGCATAAGTGTCGACCCCAGGCCGCTGGAAGTTGTTTGCCCAGGCTCTTTATATCAACTCGGAGGCGAAGACGGAACCGATGTTGACAGCATTGAGGCTCTTGGTGATGCTGATTTTTATCTAATTGAAGATGGTGTAGCCACACCCTTCCGAGCAAGCCAACCAGCCATCTTTTCAAGCTCCAGTGAAGGTCAGAGTGCAAGAGCCCTAAGTGGATATCAATGGCAGGAGATAGACCAATCTCGAATCTCTGGTTCCGTGAGCCTCACCTGCAAAAAACCCGCCACCGAGGCTGTCCTGTTGGGTGGAAAAACTAGCTTAGGCTTTGAGAGTCTGCTGATTGTTCATAACCCCGATGTTTTATCTACGATTTTGGACCTGCGGTTTTTTGATTCCCAGGATCAGGTGGATGAATCCATTTCACTGGCACCTGATGAGACAAAGGTGATAAACCTAGCTAGATATGTCAACACAGACCAAGCGGTGGGCGTGAGAATCAACAGCCAGGGTGGAAGATTTGCCGCTTGGATTCAATCCAAGAGTAACTCGGGGATTACGCCCACAGGCGCTGATATCTCAGCACATAATCAACTCCAATCAAATCCAGCTCTAATAATCAGAGCCCAGTCGGAGGAACTCCCGACAGAGTTCCGAGTGCCTGAGGTATACGCTCTGGTGACCGAATCTCTGAGCACAACGGTCTCAATCAGCTCTCTTGACGGGGGATTTGGCGACGCCTTCAGAGTTGATCTCCAGCCCGGGGTCAACTCTATTCCGATGCCGGATTTGCAGCCTGGTAGCTATCAGGTGTCCCTAGAAGCAGAAAACGCACTTCTTTCAAGCCATTCAACCAATCCACTCGCTCCCGATTTCTCGATTGGTCAGTCTGAGCCGGGGGTGAGCGGTGACATTCAAATGGTTGCGGTGATCGATGGGATAGTCGAAGTCTCTTCGTTTGAGGAAACCGTGGTGTCTATGACCGTTATCCGAAATGGACTTGCTGAGGTTGCCACCATTGATCTTTTGACAGGCCGCAACGTGCTTTCAGCTGAAGTTGAGTTTGGGGATCAGATTGAGATAAGCGGTGAGAATCTTTTGATTCGGGTATCAAACGAAGAGACCGAGTATCAAGCAACCGATAACTCAAATTTAGGCTCGGATTTATCAATCACCGTTCGCTAGTCGTTGTCTAAAAGCTCCCAGGGGTCTTTGTTGACCAATTCGGCAACCGCCTGCAATACAACCTGCTCTATGTGAGTTCTCCTATCGGCGGAAGACTGGAGGTCGATTCTTTCGATTGGTAAACGATAAAAAGTGATTGTCTTCTCGCTGGGCCAAATTCGATATCTGGCCAACTGTTTTGAAGACTGGTTTGGCATATCACTAATTTCCCACTCAAAACCCGCCAATTCCTCGGGCCAGGTTTTGACAAGAAAATCGCATGCTGAATCAACGATGTTTTTGAAGTAGTCACCCTTTTGG
The DNA here is from genome assembly GCA_913060985.1 of uncultured Micrococcales bacterium. Classification (GTDB taxonomy): domain Bacteria; phylum Actinomycetota; class Actinomycetes; order Actinomycetales; family Microbacteriaceae; genus CAJXVY01. The sequence continues at coordinate 30,186 of CAJXTQ010000002.1, forward strand.
GTTTGGTTTACTCGCCAAGAACCTCTAATGCCTCGCCCGCGTCTGTCCCTGTCAATGCCCGCCATGCGGTCATTGTATTCTTATCCAGCGAGTAAGGGAGATCAATGAGTGTGCTGGACGATGTGGTTAAGACCTATGACCTTCGTGGGTTGGTCGGCTCTCAACTAACACCTGAAATCATGGTTGCACTCGGAACCGCCTTTGCGAAGTTCGTCTCAGCCGATCGTGTAATCATCGGTCACGACATGCGACCATCTTCTCCAGAGTTCGCAGAATCTTTTGCTCAAGGGGTAAACAACTTTGGCAAGGGTGTTGTCCTGCTGGGGCTTTGCTCGACTGATCAAACTTACTTTGCCTCGGGCACGCTGAATCTACCTGCAGTGATGTTCACCGCCAGTCATAACCCAGCAAGCTACAACGGAATTAAGTTCTCAAACGCTGGCGCAACTGGAATAAGTTTTGAGACTGGGCTGTCGGAGATAAAGAAGCTTGCCGAGTCTTTTATTGATGTCCCCTTGCCCCGCAAAGAGCGCAATGTTGAAAATTACGACAGCCTCTTGGATTATGCGGAGTACTTGAAATCGCTGGTGCAAATCCCGGAGAACTCTTTGCGGGTCGTTGTTGACGCAGCAAACGGCATGGGCGGACACACTGTCCCGGCGGTGCTATCCGATCTAGAAATTGACCAAATGTATTTTGATTTGGACGGAACCTTTCCAAATCATGAGGCCAATCCGCTGGAGCCGAAAAACCTTGTTGATTTGCAGAACAGGGTTTTGGAAACCAAGGCTGATCTTGGAATCGCTTTTGATGGAGATGCGGACAGATGCTTCATTGTCGATGAACTAGCAAAGCCAGTGAACCCTTCGGCAATTGCGAGCATCGTGGCCAAAAGAGAAGTCCAACGGGTGGGCGGAAGCCCCTATGTTTTGCACAACTTGCTGACCAGCAGATACTTCCAGGAGTATTTGCACAAAATGGGAGCAAAGACAGTTAGAACCAAGGTGGGCCACTCGCTAATCAAAGATGAAATGCGCAGAACAAATGCGGTATTCGGAGGGGAGCATTCCGCCCACTATTACTTCAGGGATTTTTGGGGTGCGGACAATGGAATGCTGGCTGCAATGCATGTTTTGGCAGAATTGGCTGAAACCGGCAAATCCATGAGTGAGCTGGCGGCTGATCTGAACCCCTATGCCCTCTCAGGTGAAATTAACAGCACGGTAATCGATGTTGAGCAAACCACCCAAGCGGTCATCGCAGCCTTCCCCGAGGCCGACGCGGAGTGGTTCGACGGTGTCACCCTGAGTCTTGATGATGAGGACTGGTGGTGGCTGAATCTTCGACCAAGCAATACCGAACCGTTGCTGCGGTTGAACGTTGAGGCGAAGACAAAGAAGCGCATGCAGGAGATAAGAGACAAAGCTTTGTCGATTATCAGAGGTGAATTGGGCAATAATTAGACCGTGACTAAAATCTTGGTGATTGATGATGACAACG
>CAJXTQ010000003.1 GCA_913060985.1 uncultured Micrococcales bacterium
ATTCCGTGCTGGGCCATTAACCAACGGCTCCTTCCATTTGCATTTCAATCAATTTATTGAGCTCCAGGGCATACTCCATTGGAAGCTCCTTGGCGATTGGCTCTATGAAGCCTCGAACAATCATCGCCATTGCTTCATCCATTTCAATGCCACGACTCTGCAGGTAGAAAAGCTGCTCTTCGCTGACCTGACTAACTGTGGCCTCGTGGCCCATGGTGACGTCGTCTTCACGAACATCAATGGCTGGGTAGGTGTCAGAGCGAGAGATTGTGTCCACCAGGAGAGCGTCACACATAACTGTGTTTTTTGAATTGCTTGCGCCCGGATGAATCTTTACCTCACCCCTGTAGCTTGATCGGCCGCCAGCACGGGCGATTGATTTAGAAACAATTGAGGAAGAGGTGTTTGGTGCAGCGTGGATCATTTTCGCACCAGCATCCTGATGCTGGCCTTCACCAGCAAAGGCAACACTGAGTGTTTCTCCCCTGGCGTGTTCACCGGCAAGAATTACCGATGGGTACTTCATTGTCACCTTGGATCCAATGTTTCCATCAATCCACTCCATAGTTGCACCCTCGTAGGCAATTGCCCTCTTGGTAACCAGGTTGTAAACGTTGTTCGACCAGTTTTGAATCGTTGTGTATCGCACTCTTGCATTTTTCTTCACGATGATTTCCACCACTGCCGAGTGCAGACTGTCAGATTTGTAGATAGGAGCCGTGCAACCCTCGATGTAGTGCACGTAGCTTCCCTCATCAGCAATAATCAGAGTCCTTTCAAACTGACCCATGTTTTCGGTGTTGATTCTGAAGTATGCCTGCAGCGGGATCTCGACGTGTACACCAGGTGGCACGTATACAAAGCTTCCTCCGGACCAGACAGCCGTGTTCAAAGCTGCAAATTTGTTGTCTCCGGCAGGTATAACCGTTCCGAAGTACTCCTGGAAAATCTCTGGGTGCTCTTTCAAAGCTGTGTCAGTGTCTAGGAAGATCACTCCCTGAGCCTCCAGATCCTCTCGAATCTGGTGGTACACAACCTCAGACTCATACTGCGCAGCAACTCCCGCCACCAATCTTTGTCTTTCGGCCTCAGGGATTCCGAGACGCTCATAGGTGTTTCGAATGTCCTCTGGCAGATCTTCCCAGCTCTGAGCCTGCTTCTCGGTGGAGCGCACGAAGTACTTGATGTTATCGAAATCGATTTCTGATAGATCAGCACCCCAAGACGGCATGGGTTTTTTGGTAAAGAAGTTATAACCCTTCAATCGGAAGTTCTTCATCCACTCCGGCTCATCTTTTCGCTCGGAGATGTCAGTAACCACCTCTTCGTTAATTCCCCTGCGGGCGCTTGCGCCTGCTTCATCGCTGTCTGACCATCCAAATTCATACTGGCCAAGCGAATCAAGTTCGGGGCGGTCGATAATCTTCTCTGACACTCTGCCTCCTTGTTTGTCTATCTGAGTCAACATCCAGTTTTCAGTTCTATTCCAAGCGGGAATCAAGAACCGATATGTCAAAATAGAGGATAGTAAATCTTTGTTTCTAAACAAGTAAGGCATACCTAAGGAGGGCCATGACGCTGACTGACCAGCCGCAGAAGAAATTTAGGGATGTGCTCTTTGGTTCAGCTCGCTTGAAGCTTTACGGCTGGCTGTCTTTGGCCACCCAAATAGGCATTGTCGTAACCGGTGGTGCTGTCAGACTGACTGGGAGCGGTCTTGGTTGTCCTACATGGCCTCGATGCACTGAGGAAAGCTTTGTTTCCACTCCTGAAATGGGTTTCCATGGCGTTATTGAGTTTGGAAACAGACTTCTAACATTCGTTCTACTCATCGTTGCCATATTGACCTTCATCACGGTTATCAGAGCTCGCAAGCAATACAGAGGCCTTATTCTTCCTGCCGTGGGTCTGGGGCTGGGTATCATCGCCCAGGCCATTATTGGTGGAATAACAGTGCTCACAGGGCTGAATAGCTGGGTGGTCGGACTCCACTTTTTGGTGAGTGGATTGCTCATAGCCTTGGCTTCGCTTTTGGTTTGGAGAATCTACTCCCCCGCACCGGAGCCAATCTCACAACTGTCACACCTTTCTCGCTGGCCAATTATTATTTTCGGATCGGTGGCAATAGTTGTCGGTGTAGTGGTCACTGGAGCTGGACCCCATGCCGGGGATGCCAACACTCCAAGAAATGGTTTAGATCTTGAGGTTTGGCAGCATTACCACTCCTATCCCGCCTACATAATGACCGGACTTATGTTGATTGCACTGGTCTCCCAGTGGCAGATGCAGAAATCCTGGAGTATCAGTGTTAGGGCACTGGCAATTGGAACGCTTATTGCAGTTTTGCAAGCAGTCGTTGGAATCATTCAATCAAGGACGGGTGTTCCCGCGTTGCTTGTTGGGGTGCACATGCTTGGGGCTGCTTTGACCTGCTCCGTAATCGCATTCCAAGCATTGGCTCTCAAGAGAAGGTATTGATTGCAGGCAATTTACTGGTTCAGGCGGGACAGAAGGCTTGCAGACAACGAAGCGCTACTTGAGGCGAGCGGGAATCAGCTCGCAGTAGCTTTCGCAACTGAGGAATTTGGCAAGCTTCTTCCCAACAGAGCCCACTCGCTGCTTTCCTCACTGCAGAGTTTGGATGCACAACTTGATAACAAACTGAACCTAATACTTGAAAATCCAGCCAAGGCCATATCTGATTTGGCGACAGCGTATGGTGTTCAGACTGTTTTCGCGGCAAGAGCCTATGACACATCCGGCATGCTGGAGCAGGCCGAGGTGGCTGAGGCACTGCAGCAAATTGGTGTTGCCCTGAAACTGATTGGAAGTTACTACGTGGTTACACCGGGCACGGTTGTAAAGCCCGATGGTTCTCCATATAAGGTCTATACGCCTTTTTGGCGGGCTTGGTCACAGATTGACACCCCAAATCCATTTCCCAAACCGGAACTCAAGCTTATGGAGCCTAAAGTTAGGGATTTTCCGAATATCCAAGCTAACCCAACAATCAACATCAAAGCCGGAGAGGATTATGCGGCGGAGACTTTAGAGCGGTTTGCCCAAAAAGTTCATCAGTATGAGTCAACTCGAGACCTGATGGCGATTTCTGGCACAAGCCACCTTTCGCATGCTCTGGCCCATGGCGAGATTCACCCAAGAACAATAATCAATCGATTGGGAACAGCCAGCGAGGTTTTCATAAAGGAGCTGTGTTGGCGTGAGTTCTATGCGGATGTGATGTTTAGAAATCCGCACACACTGGATGATTACTACGATGACCGTTTTTCGCAGATGGAATATGACTCTGGAGAGACCGCGGATAAGTCACTGCAAGCTTGGAAGGATGGGGCAACTGGCTATCCGATTGTTGATGCCGCGATGAGGCAACTGAGTTCAACTGGTTGGATGCATAACCGCGCCAGAATGATAACCGCCAGTTTCCTCATCAAAGACCTGCACCTGGAATGGCAAACGGGCGCTGAGTGGTTCGAGAGCCAGCTGACCGATTTCGACCCCGCAAGTAACTCTCACGGCTGGCAGTGGACAGCTGGCTGTGGCACGGATGCCTCTCCATATTTCAGGGTTTTCAATCCAGTCTTGCAGGGTAAAAAGTTTGATCCGGAGGGAAATTACATTCGCAAGTTTGTGCCGGAGCTTGCGCACCTGGACAAAAAGACAATTCATGAACCCTGGCTTGCCATAGACGGTTATGCCAACGGCTACGCAGAAAGAATTGTGGATCACGCTCAAGAGCGTGAAGAAACGCTAAGGCGTTTTCAAGAACTAAAAAACAATTAGCGGGTCAACCGCCACCGCAATGAACAGCAACGTGAGGTGCGTGATTGAGCCGTGAAATAGCCTCATTGGGTTTCTAATTTCACCCTTTAGTGCCTGTCTGTAAAGAAGGTGACTCTCCCAGGTGAACCAAATTCCAGCAATTACCGCCACCGAGGTGTAGATCAATCCCATATCGGCAATCGGAATTAGTAACAGTGTTGATGCAAGGTACGCGTAAGCGTAAAGAATTATCTGGCGACCGACTGTCTTGTTGTGTGCCACCACAGGAAGCATTGGCACAGATGCATCTGCATAATCTTTTTTGTATCGCATGGATAGAGGCCAGTAATGCGGTGGTGTCCATAGAAAAATAATGGCGAACAGCACCCAGGCCGCAGCCGAAAGGTCTCCTGTGACACTCGCCCAGCCAATCAGCACCGGCATTGATCCAGCGGCACCACCCCAAACAATGTTCTGCGGAGTGCGACGCTTGAGACCAAGTGTGTAGACAAAAACGTAGAACAGAATTGCCGCTAGCGAAAGAAGTGCCGCAAGCCAGTTAACAACCAGTCCAAACCACAGAACACTAAATATTCCAATGGCCCAAGCAAATACGAACGCTTCGGTTTTTGTAAGTTCTCCCGTGACCAAAGGTCGGTTTTGAGTGCGACCCATGATTTTGTCAATATCGGCATCTATGTAGCAGTTGAATGCATTCGCACTCCCGGCACTCAAAGCACCACCCAAGAGAACAGCAAGAATGAGCCCAAGATCGGGAAGTCCCCTCTCGGCCAAAATCATTGTTGGCACCGTCGTGATCAGAAGTAGTTCTATGACTCGGGGCTTGGTCAGCAAAAAATAAGCCCTGATTTTTGAAAACAGGGAAAATCTTTTTGAGGCGGTGGGTAGCGTGGTCATTACCTGTATAGTTTACACCAGATGGCCCTTCTGCCGACTGGAGCGTGACTCATCACATATTCGAAACACCTCCTGTTGGGGCGCTCAAAAGCAAGGAAAGGAGCGCTATCGTGCTCGAATGGAATGAACTAGATGACCGCGCGGTAGATACCGCAAGAGTATTGGCTGCAGATGCAGTTGAAAGCGTTGGTAACGGCCACCCCGGAACAGCTATGAGTCTTGCTCCGGCAGCGTATCTTCTCTTCCAGAAGGTGATGAATCACAACCCTTCGAACCCAAGATGTCTGGGTAGAGATCGCTTCATACTCAGTGTCGGTCACTCCTCTTTGACTCTTTACACCCAACTATTTCTTGGTGGATTCGGTCTGGAACTAGATGACCTCAAAAACCTTCGGAGATGGGGATCAAAAACTCCCGGTCATCCAGAGTTCGGCCACACCGATGGGGTCGAGATAACCACCGGACCACTCGGTCAGGGGCTTGCAAGCGCAACAGGTTTCGCCTATTCGCAGAGATTCGAAAAGGAATTATTCGACAGCGGCAACGACGACTCAGCTTTCGATCACTTCACGTACGTCTTGGCCAGCGATGGTGACGTTCAAGAGGGCGTGAGCGGTGAGGCAGCATCCTTGGCCGGTCACCAAAAACTTGGCAATCTTGTGGTTATCTACGACGCAAATCAAATTTCAATCGAGGATGATACGGACATTGCCTTCACCGAGGACGTAAATGCTCGCTATGAAGCATATGGATGGCACACCCAGACTGTCGATTGGAAATCAGGGCCTGATTACCACGAAGACTTGAACGCTCTTTACGAGGCGATTGAAAAGGCCAAGTCCGTAAGTGACAAACCTTCCTTGATAACACTGAAAACAATCATTGGCTGGCCGGCACCAAATAAGCAGAACACTGGTGGAATTCACGGAGCCAAGCTTGGCGAAGAAGAGGTAAGGGCGACAAAAGAGATTCTCGGTTTTGACCCCGATAAGAGTTTTGAGGTTGCCCCCGAGGTTTTAGACCACTCAAGAAAGCTTCTTGAAAGAGGTAAACGCTGGGAGGAATCATGGAAGCAGAAGTTCCAGGAGTGGAGCAACTCAAATCCAGATAAGTCGAAGTTGCTAGATCGACTGATGAGCGGTGAATTGCCGGAGAACATCGAGTCAGTACTCCCCCAGTTCGACGAGGGAAGCATTGCCACCAGAGCGGCCAGTGGAAAAGTAATCAACTCCCTGGCTGATTCCCTTCCAGAGCTCTGGGGAGGAAGTGCTGACCTTGCTGGTTCAAACAACACAACAATCGCATCCGCAACTAGCTTTGCGCCCTCTGAGCACTCCACAGACATGTTCAAAGCAACTCCAGGCGGTCGCGTTTTACACTTTGGGATTCGCGAGCACGCTATGGGTTCAATTCTCAATGGCATTGCACTAAGTGGCCACACCCGACCTTTCGCAGGAACCTTTTTAGTCTTCAGTGATTACATGAGGCCGGCGGTCAGGCTTGCCGCCTTGATGGGGGTGCCGGCAATTTACGTCTGGACCCACGACTCAATTGCTCTTGGAGAAGACGGCCCGACCCATCAACCAATTGAACACCTAACCGCTTTGCGTGCCATACCCAATCTCACTGTCATCCGTCCAGCCGATGCCAACGAGACATCACAGGCGTGGCTTGCAGCACTGAAAAACACATCAGGACCTACCGCGCTTGTATTGACTAGGCAGAACTTGCCTGTGATGGACAAGAGCACAAACCCAAGGCCGGAATTACTGCACAAGGGAGCCTATGTCATTGGCGAGGGTCACCAAACCCCCGATGGCTTGCTGATCGCAACCGGCAGTGAGGTTGCAATCGCCCTAGAGGCCAAGAATGCACTCGAGGCCAAGGGCGAGAAAATCAATGTAATTTCAATGCCCAGTTTTGAGCTTTTCGAAGCTCAGGATGAGCAATATAAAGAATCTGTTTTGCCAGCTGCGGTGACCAAAAGAGTCAGCATCGAGGCGGGGCTGTCGATGCCTTGGCAGAAATACGTCGGCACAGCCGGCGCAAGTGTTTCGATTGAGACATTTGGCGCAAGCGCAAGTTACGAGGTTCTTTATGAGAAATATGGAATCACTGCTGAAGCTGTGATTGAAAAGTATGAAGGATTGAAATAAATGACCGAGACACTAAAACAACTAACGGATTTGGGTGTCAGCGTTTGGCTGGATGACCTCTCTCGATCAAGAATTACATCAGGTAATTTGCAGTCCTTGATTGACAACAAAAGCGTCCGCGGAGTGACCACCAACCCAACAATTTTTGCAGGGGCTTTGGCTAACGCTGACGATTACAGAGATGCTGTGGCTAGTTGTCGCTCAAAGGGACTTGACGCCGAGGAGAGCATTTTTGAGATAACCAGTGAAGATGTTCGTATGGCATGCGACATCTTCATGCCTTTGTTTGAAGAAAGCAGTGGCGTTGACGGAAGGGTTTCGATTGAGGTGAGCCCATTGCTGGCCAACGACACCCAGCGAACCATCGAACAGGCAAAACTTCTTTGGGACAAAGTTGGACGCGAAAACCTGCTGATTAAGATTCCCGCAACCAAAGAGGGCTTGCCGGCAATCACAGAGGTCCTGGCTGCAGGTATCAGCGTGAATGTAACTCTTATCTTCTCACTAGACAGGTACGCAGAGGTAATTGATGCCTACATGCAGGGAATAAGGAGAGCAAACGAAAACGGACATGATGTCTCTAAGATTCACTCGGTTGCATCATTCTTTGTGTCCAGAGTGGATGCCAGTGTTGATAAGTTGCTCGAGGAGCATTCTGCGGATGCCGCAAAACTCAAGGGAAAGGCAGCTATTGCCAATGCCCGACTGGCTTACAGCCTGTTCTTAGATGAGTTTGTCTCTGCCAAGTGGAAGCCCCTTGCAGATCTGGGTGCAAACCCGCAGCGTCCTCTGATGGCTTCAACGGGAGTCAAAAACCCCGAATACCCAGAAACGCTGTACGTTACAGAGCTAGCAGCCCCAAACCTTGTGAACACTATGCCGGAAAAGACACTGGATGCCACCTATGAAAGAGGATCATTCAGTGGCGATACCATTACCCCCAATCTCGAGAATGCGGCATCTGAATGGCAGGCAATCGGTCAGTTGGTCGATCTTCGAGCTGTGACAAACCATCTTGAGCTAGATGGGGTTGAGAAGTTCAAGCAAAGCTGGCAAGAGCTGATTGAAACAGTCGAAAAGGCTTTGGATAACGAATAAATGATTGTCAATGTTGGCCCAGATTTATTAGAAGATTCAAAGCACCGCCTTGAAAAACTGATTGAGAACAAAATTGCTTCTCGAATCTTTGAGCAGGACAGCTCCATTTGGGGAGCAGATGCTCAACCGGAGGCATCAATCAGGCTCGGTTGGACCGCACCTATTGAAAGCGCCAATGCCCTCATTCCCGAAATCGTGAAGCTTCGGGACGAATTTAGAGCGCAGGGCATCACTCGAGTGGTCCTATGCGGAATGGGCGGCAGTTCTCTTGCTCCAGAAGTAATTTGTAAAGCTGAACAAGTCGAACTTCTTATCCTTGACAGCACCTCTCCTACAAGCGTCAGAAAAGCGCTGAATCAATTGGATACCACCGCTGTGGTTGTCTCTTCAAAAAGTGGTAGCACGGTTGAAACTGATAGCCAGAAAAGAATTTTTGAGCAAGCCTTTCAGCAGGCCGGCATAAACCCTAGCTCGAGAATGGTGATCGTGACTGACCCCAATTCGCCACTAATGCAGGATGGCAAATCTAAGGGCTATAAGGTTTTTGAAGCTGATCCAAATGTTGGCGGTAGGTATTCTGCCTTGACCGCATTTGGTCTAGTTCCCTCTGGTTTGGCTGGAGCGAACATAGCAAAATTGATTTCAGATGCAAATACTGCTCTCCCCTACCTGGCCAAGGACAGTTCGGATAACCCAGCACTGGTTATCTCTGCAGCCATGACAGGGGTTCGCTCGAGGCTTGTAATTGATGACAGCCGTGGTATCCAAGGATTCGCAGATTGGGCAGAACAACTGATTGCAGAGTCAACGGGTAAAGAGGGCAAGGGAATTCTGCCGGTTGCGGGAAACCCCGAAGCTGAGATTTCTGCTGGCGCTGAAAACGTTCTTCCAGCTCTGGTTAGCTCCGCTATTGCTGAGGGTGATGGGTTGAATGTGACGGGTAATCTCGCGGAGCTATTTCTAGCCTTCGAGGTGGCGACTGCTGCAAGTGGTTGGCTGCTAGGAATCAACCCCTTTGATCAACCAGATGTGGAATCAGCAAAGAAGGCAGCTAGAGAGAGCTTGCAAAGCATCGAGACAGATAGCAGCTTCGATACCGAGGATCAGGCTCGCAAGGCTTTCAAGGAGATTTCAGCAGATGGCTATCTCTCAATTCAGATCTATGCTGACCGCAGAGAATCGCCGGAGATTGAACAGTTGCGGGAGAGATTTGTGAAGATCAGTGGAGTCCCTGTCACGATTGGTTGGGGCCCAAGATTTTTACATTCAACTGGACAATTCCACAAAGGCGGCACACCTGGTGGAGTGTTTATTCAATTGGTTCAAGATGACCTCGAGTTAGAGGTCCCCGGTAGGGATTTTGGCTTTCAAAAATTAATCGAAGCGCAAGCCGCGGGCGATGCAAAGGTGCTCGAAGAAAAAGGAAATAGGGTTATTCGACTTAAGGTCTCACAGACGGAGAATGCAATTCACATGCTGGAGAAGCTCGTTGACTAATCCACTCAAGGATCCGCTTGATAGAAGACTGGCCCGAATCGCCGGCCCCAGTGGGCTAATAATTTTTGGCATTACCGGTGATCTTGCCCAGAAAAAGCTTCTGCCAGCGGTATACGACCTCTCCAACCGAGGTCTCCTCCCCCCTTCGTTCTCTTTGGTTGGCTTTGGTAGACGAGAGTGGAGTCATCAGGAATTTATCGAACTCGCACAAGAATCGGTCAAAAACCACACAAGAACCGGATTCAATGAAAAGGTTTGGTCTCAACTGGCAGAGGGTTTCAGGTTTGTAAGTGGGACCTTCGATGACGCAAAAGCCTTTGAGAGACTCAAGTCGGAGATAGAAAGCCTGGATAAACAAAGAGGGACCGCTGGCAACCACGCCTTTTACCTCTCCATTCCCCCAGCCGATTTCCCAAAGGTTGCTCAACAGCTTTCTGATAGCGGTCTTGCGGATGCGGATCCTGGCCAGTTTCGAAGGGTGGTTATAGAAAAACCTTTTGGTTCAGACTTGGAGACTGCTAGGGAGCTGAACAACACGATTGAGAGCGTTTTTGACGCAGAGAGCGTGTTCAGGATTGACCACTACCTTGGAAAGGAAACAGTTCAGAATATTCTTGCTTTGCGATTTGCAAACAGGATGTTCGAACCGCTTTGGAATTCGGGCCACATAGATCACGTGCAAATAACAATGGCAGAGGAAATCGGAATAGGCTCCCGCGCCGGTTATTACGACGGAATCGGTGCGGCCAGAGATGTAATTCAAAACCACTTGCTTCAGCTGCTTGCTCTGACTGCAATGGAGGAGCCAAATAGCTTCAAAGCGGATGATCTGCGTCAAGAGAAGGAAAAAATTCTAGATGCCGTGAAGCTTCCAGACGACCTATCCCAGGGCACTGCACGCGGACAATACCTTGCTGGTTGGCAGGGTGCCCAGCAGGTGGGTGGATACCTTGATGAACCTGGGATGCCTCAAGAAAGCAATACAGAGACATTTGCTGCAATGAAATTGGAAATCGGCACCCGCCGATGGTCAGGTGTCCCCTTTTATCTCCGAACTGGCAAAAGGCTTGCAAGGAGAGTGACTGAGATCGCGGTTGTGTTCAAGCGTGCTCCTCAACAACTCTTCGCCGAATCTCAGACACGCTTATTGGGCGAAAACGCTTTGGTGATTCGTGTTCAGCCAGATGAGGGCGTGACGATCAGATTCGGCTCTAAAGTCCCCGGGGTCGGAATGCAGGTACGTGATGTGACCATGGACTTCGGTTATGGCCATGCTTTCACAGAGGATTCCCCCGAGGCTTATGAGAGATTAATTCTTGACGTTTTGCTTGGCGATCCACCGCTTTTCCCTCGACAGAGAGAAGTGGAGCTTAGCTGGAAAATTCTTGACCCAATTGTCAAACATTGGGAAAAGGAGGGCATTCCCGAGGGTTACACTCCGGGTAGCTGGGGCCCCAACAGTGCTCACAGGATGCTCGAAAGAGACGGACGCGTTTGGAGGAGACCTTGATAGTAGACCTTCCTGACACCACCGTTTCCAAAGTCAGCAAAAAACTATCCAAACTTCGTGAAGAAGGTGGTGTGGTTGCCCTGGGACGAGTGCTTACTCTGGTCATCCAGACGGATTTCAGAAGAATTGAAGAGGTGGTAGAGGCCGCCAACGCTTCAAGTCGAACGCACCCTGCGCGGGTCATAGTTGTTGCCGATGAGGTTGATGTCCCCGGAGAAGCTCGACTTGACGCGCAGATTCGTGTTGGCGGCGATGCGGGCGCTAGTGAAGTATTAATACTGAGGGCATACGGAGGGCTAGCGCAGTCGCTAAATGGTTTGGTTGGCGGGCTACTGCTTCCAGATGCTCCCATTGTGGTTTGGTGGCCAAACTCCTGCCCAGATGCGCCTGCTGAGAGTGATCTGGGGCAGATTGCAACTAGACGCATAACCGATAGTGCTAATCAGGCGGATCCGCAGGAATACCTCAAACAGTTAGCCAAGAATTACCAGCCTGGAGATGGCGATATGGCGTGGACTCGCCTCACTCTCTGGAGGTCCCAACTTGCGTCGCTATTTGACCGAGTGAGTGACAAAAAAATTGAGAAGGTTGAAATCATAGGGTCCGAACTAAGTCCAAGCGCAGATTTGTTGGCGGCATGGTTTCGGGTGAAGCTTGCAGTACCCACAAAGATTTCTAGAAAGCATAAGGGCAGGAACGTCCTCGGCATCGGCGGGGTGAAAATTCACTACGAGGGTGGAGAGCTGAAGATGATGCGAAGTGCTGAGGTTGCAAAAATCAAGCAAACCGGCATGCCAAGCGCTTCAATCTTGCTTCCTCGCCGATCGGTGGTGGATTGTCTCGTTGAAGAGATGCGATTTATGGGACCAGATGAGACATACGCCGAGATTCTAAAAGGTGGATTTAGATGAGAGAGGTAGAGATACACAAAGATCTCAAGGCTCTGGTCGATGCCGAGGTAGCGCAGGCAGTGGAGCTAATTTCGAGCCTAAATTCACCCAAGGTTGCACTCTCTGGAGGGACTTCTGGAGTACTTATCGCTGCCGGGGTTATCAATCAGCTGAACAAGGCCAACCGATTAGACGGAGTCCAATTTTTCATGGCTGACGAACGATTTGTTGAGCTTGAAGATGCAGATAGCAATCTTGGTCAGATTTTAGGTTTGATTGGCGATGCAAAGCCGAACGTATACAGATTCAAAACACCCAGCGAAGCCGATATCCAGACTGCAGTGAGCGCCGCCAATACAGACCTTGGGATAGATTTCGGTTTTGATCTAGCCCTGATGGGTTGTGGCCCAGATGGGCATACGGCAAGCCTCTTCCCCGGCCACGAGTACCCCGACCAAACTTGCGTCGCAGAAACATCTTCTCCAAAGCCACCGTCAAAAAGGATTAGTTTTGGATACTCGGTCTTTTTGAATTCAGAACATGTCTGGTTTAGCGCTAGCGGTGCCGAAAAAGCAACAGCTGTGAGTCAGGCGCTGATAGGTACTCAGGCTCTCCCAGCTGGGAGGATCACTGGGCAGAAATCTACAAAGTGGTTTATTACTGAAGAATTGGCTTAGCGCTTACCAGCTGCTTTTTCGATAGCAATTCTGCGCTGTCTAACCTTATCTAGAGCCTCTTGCAGAATCTGCTCAGCTTCCTTTTCCGTTCTTCTCTCCTGCACATATGCCAGATGAGTCTTGTAAGGTTCTACCTTTGCCACCTGCGGAGGGTTTGCCTTATCCTGACCCGCTGGCAAACCGCAACTTGGGCAATCGATCTCTACGGGGATTTCCTCGAGCGGAACATCCGCTGAAAACTGTGGGTGAAATTCATGACCATTTGAGCAGTAGTAGCTACGAGAAACCCTCTCGGCTTCAACTCCTCTGAAACGCTCGCCCATAGGGCCTGCGCCAACTCTTGCACCTCTGATTGAGTGACTGCTCATTTACGCCAGACCAAACCTTGTGAAAAGACCAAGAACAATGATTACGGCAACCCAAACCAATCCAAGAATTACGGTTATTCGGTTTAGGTTACGCTCGGCTACCCCGGAAGAGCTCATCGCATTTGAAACTCCCCCACCAAACATGTCGGCAACACCACCACCGCGTCCCTTGTGAAGAAGGATAAGTAGAGTCAAAATGACGCTAGTGATAGCCAATAAAACTAGTAGTGCTGTGTGCAGTGCTTCCAAAATTACCTCTCAACGGTCTGCAATTATACGCCGATGTGCTCTCTATACCTAGCAATGTTGGCAAATTCCTCGCTATCCAAACTTGCTCCCCCGACCAATACTCCGTCTATATTTGGCATCTTCATGAAGCTAGCGACGTTATTGGCTTTCACCGATCCTCCATAGAGAATTCTGGTCTTGTCAGCGAATTCAGCCCCTTTGGACTCCGCCAGACCCTTTCTTATCATCGAGATAACCTCTTCAGCCTGTTCAGCGCTGGCTACCTCTCCGGTTCCAATTGCCCATACAGGTTCATAAGCGACCACTAGGTTTTCGAGATTGACACCTTCAAGGGCAGCCAGGGTCTGTTTTACAGAAAGATCCATCTGACCGGAATTTCTTTGTTCAAGTGTCTCTCCAACGCAAAGTATTGGTATGAGGTTATGCCTTATTGCCGCCTGAATCTTTAGCCTGACCTTTTCGTCGTCCTCACCGTGTATGGTTCTTCTCTCGCTGTGACCAACCAGCACATACTGACAGTTGAGCCTTGAGAGGAACTCACCGCTTATGTCTCCTGTAAACGCCCCGGAGTCATTATCGGAAAGATCCTGGGCTCCGAGAACAATCTTGAATCCTTCGGCATCAATCAGCGTCTGGGCACTTCTCAGGTCAGTAAAGGGTGGTGTTACCACAACCTCCACAGCCTCATAGTCAAAGTCGGCGTCTGAAAGTGTCCATGCGATTTTTTGTATTAGCGCTATTGCCTGCTGGTGATCAAGGTTCATCTTCCAATTGCCAGCAATGAGAGGTGTTCTAGTCATTTAATGCCTCCAGTCCTGGAAGTGGTTTGCCCTCAAGGAACTCAAGGCTTGCCCCACCTCCCGTTGAGATGTGTCCAAACTCTTTGTCTTCAAATCCAAAGTGCCTAACGGCAGCGGCACTGTCACCACCCCCAACAACACTTAGACCATTGACTTTTGTTAGAGCTTCGGCGACTGCCCTGGTGCCATTGGCGAAGGCGTCAAATTCAAATACACCCATCGGGCCATTCCAGAACACAGTTGCACTCTGACTGATATGTTTTGCGAACAACTCTGCAGTGCGTGGACCAATGTCTAAGCCCATTCCGTCCATCCCGAAACTTGTCTTTTCAAAGGAGGAAACATCCGCGGTCTCATGTGGAGCATCCGCACTAAAACCACTGGCAACCACGGTATCCAGAGGTAGAACCAGCTCAACACCGAGCTGTTCAGCGCGACGAATGTATTCCCTAGCCCTGTCAATCTGATCTTCTTCAAGCAGTGACTTTCCAACCTCAAAACCCTGGGCTTTGAGGAATGTAAACATCATCCCTCCGCCGATTAGCATGGTGTCAACTTTTGGCAACAAGCTATCAATGACCCCTAGCTTGTCACTAACTTTGCTGCCACCGAGGATCAATGTATAGGGCCGAGAGGGTTCATCTGTCAGTTTCGTAAGAACGTCTAGCTCTCGCTGGACAGTTCTTCCAGCAAAACTAGGAACTAGCTTTGCCAGTTCGTAAACGCTGGACTGTTTTCTGTGAATCACTCCAAATCCGTCAACCACCACAAACTTTGCTGCCTGCAGGGTCTCTCGGGCGAAAGCTTCCCTGGCAACCTGATCTTTGCTGGTCTCTCGCGGATCGAAACGAAGATTTTCCAAAAGCACCAACTCTGCATCCTCAGGTACCTCACCAAGATTTGAAAAAAACAGATTCGGGTAACGCTTCAACAAGTATTCGTGCACTGGCTTCAAGCTGAATACCGGGTCCTCGCCCTCGGGTCTTCCAAGATGCGAGCAAATGACAGGCCTGCCACCTTTACTGATAACTTCATCAATAGTGTCAAGCGCAGCCTCTATCCGACCCGGGTCCTGAATTACCCCATTGGTGATAGGCACGTTCAGGTCACAGCGGATAACTACCTGTTCCCCCGCGAAGCTGTCTATTTGGTCGAGAGTGCGCAGCATCAGAGTTTGCTGGCAACCAGCTCTGTCAGCTCGACAAGCCTGTTGGAATAACCCCACTCGTTGTCGTACCAACTACTGATCTTCACGGTGTTGTCAATCACGCGGACAAGGCCAGCATCAAAAATAGAGCTGTGTGCGTCACCGACGATGTCAGAGGAAACCAATGGGGCCTCGGAGTACATCAGAATGCCCTTTAGGGGTCCCTCGGCAGCTTTCTTGTAGGCAGCTTTGATCTGTTCGATATCAACGTTTGCCTTTGTGGTGAGGGTCAAATCGGTAATTGAACCAGTCGGTACGGGTACGCGCAGAGCAAACCCATCCAGTTTTCCATTCAACTCAGGCATGACCAGGCCGATTGCTTTGGCGGCCCCGGTAGAACTGGGGACGATATTCACAGCAGCTGCTCTTGCCCTGCGAAGGTCACTGTGTGGACCGTCTTGCAAGTTTTGGTCAGCGGTGTATGCGTGGACGGTGGTCATCAGACCGTTTTCAATACCCCACTCATCGTGGAACACCTTTGCTAGCGGGGCTAAGCAGTTGGTGGTGCAAGAAGCATTAGAGATGATGTGGTGATTCTCTGGGTCATATAGATGCTCATTGACACCGATTACGAAAGTCGCATCCTCGTTTGTCGCAGGTGCTGAAATCAGAACCTTTTTAGCCCCAGCTTCGATATGCGCCTTAGCTTTTTCCGCGTTAGTGAAAATACCAGTGGACTCAATCACGATATCCACCCCAAGAGCGCCCCATCCCAGGTCCGCGGGATTACGCTCGGCTAGCACCTTGATGTTCTTGCCACCCACGATGATGGAGTCTCCATCGACTTTTACATCAGCATCTAGTCGACCGCCAACTGAGTCATACTTCAGTAGGTGTGCCAAACCAGCAGGGTCAGATAAGTCGTTTACGGCAACGATCTCTAGGTTGCTGCCCTGCTTGAGAGCAGCTCTTAGGTAGTTTCTTCCAATTCGGCCGAAGCCGTTAATTCCAATACGAGTCATAACATCTCCAGAAAGTAGTTAAGTCAATGGCGCGTGGTTTGTCACACGCGCCATTGAGTAGAACTTTCTCAGCCTAGCAGCAGGCTGGCTGCATTTGACTTTGCAGCAAGGAAACGTTTTTCAACATCGTCCCAATTGACCACGTTCCAGAAGGCTTTTACGTAATCACCCTTGACGTTTTTGTAGTCCAGATAAAAAGCATGTTCCCACATATCCAGCATCAGCAAAGGGGTGGTCAAAACCGGAACATTGCCTTGCTGGTCATAAAGTTGATTGATAACCAATCTTGATCCAACGACATCCCAAGCTAGCAATGCCCAACCGGAACCTTGGATACCAAGGGCCGCAGCGTTGAAGTGGGCAACAAATTTGTCATAATCACCGAAGAACTCATCGATGGCCGCCATCAGCTCACCTTCTGGCCTGTCCTTGGTGTTTGGTCCGAGGTTTTTCCAGAAAATGCTGTGATTGGTGTGGCCCCCTAGGTGGAAAGCCAAGTCTTTTTCGAGTTTTGGAAGATTCCCAAAATTCCCGCTGTCTCTCGCTTCAGCCATTTGCTCCAATGCCTGATTGGCACCAGCAACATAGGCCGCGTGGTGCTTTGAGTGGTGGAGCTCCATTATCTGACCGCTAATTGATGGGTCTAGGGCTCCGTAGTCGTAGTCTAAATCTGGAAGTGTGTATGTCATTTATCGATTCCTTTCACTTAACTACAGTGGCATAGCACTGTCGATATTCCCGAGATCAATCTTGAGTCTGAAGTCCCTGCAGAGCCTCTTCAGTGTCTGGGATGCCCAACTCGTCGGCTCTTTTATCCGCCATTGCAAGTAGCCTTCTGATCCGTCCAGCTATCGCATCCTTGGTCATCGGTGGACTTGCAAGCCTGCCCAGTTCATCCAGCGACGCATTTTGATGCTCAAGCCTTAGTTCACCCGCGTACTTAAGATGCTCAGGCACTTCCTCACCAAGTATTTCTAGCGCTCTTTGCACTCTGGCTCCGGCAGCAACAGCCGCTTGTGCACTTCTTCTTAGGTTGGCATCGTCAAAATTAGCAAGCCTTTGGTTTGGTATCTGACTACCGCGTTTTTGGCGGACTTCATCCCATTTCAGCCAGGCCTGCTCAGCGCCAAGCAGTCGCATAAGGTGACCAATTGCATCAGGCTCCCGAACCATCACCCGGTGAGTTGAGCGAACTTCTCTGGTTTTTGCTGGCACGTCTAGTCTTCGAGCTAAGCCAACTAGTGCCATTGCGGCCTCGTTGGTTGGAGCCACCACTTCTAGTGAAACCATCTTTGAAGGATCTGAGAGGACTCCAGCAGCCATAAACGCTCCACGCCAAGCACTTATTGCCTCTTCAGTGGTGGAGCTAACCAAGTTTGCCGGCAATCCCCTAACCGGCTTCCCTTTTATGTCTATAAGCCCAGTCTGCCTTGCTAGGAGCTCTCCATGCCCAGAAACCCGCAACAGATAACCTTTGTCTCTTTTGCTTGTGGCGTTAATTACAGAGATTTCTGACTTGGATGAAAAAACCTCGGCTAGAACTTTCGAGATTCGACGAGCTAGCTCAGATTCGGATAGCTCTACTTCGATAGCGATCCTGCCGCTAATTAGGTGAAGCCCTCCACAAAAGCGAAGCAGTGTTGCCAATTCGGCAGCCTTGGCCTCAGAGCGGGATAGCCTAACCTGCGCCATCTGCAGTCTTGCCTCAGAAGTTAGCGACAATTACTCTCTCCCCAAATCTCGGTGGTTCACCCTCACGCGCAGGTCCTCGCCCGACAGCATATCGGCAAGTTGATTAGCTAGTGTTACAGAACGGTGTTTACCCCCGGTGCAACCAATAGCTATCGTAATGAATCTTTTGTTTTCTATTCTGTAACCTGCAAAAACGCTTGCCAGCATTTTCTTCATGTTTGAAACGAAACTCTGCGCTAGTTCGGATTCCATCACTGCTTGCTGGACTCTGAAGTCGTTGCCAGTTAGGTCCCTGAGAGATTCGTCCCAGTGTGGGTTTGGAAGAAATCTTGCGTCAAAGATCATGTCAGCATCAGACGGTGTCCCGTATTTGAAACCAAAAGACTGAATCTGTAGCTGCAGCTGATTCGCGTCCGCACCGAATTCTTCAAGGATTCGAGTCCCCAATTGATGCACATTCAGGTCGCTACTATCAATAACCACATCAGCTGCCTCGCGCAGTTCAGTGAGTTTTGCCCGCTCTTTTGTAATCCCCTCAAGAAGTCCACCGTCCCCCTGCAGCGGGTGGGGTCTTCTAACCTGTTCAAATCGCCTCACCAAAGCCTGGTCGCTGGCCTCCAAAAAGATAATCCTTAGCTGAATATCTGCTTGCCGAAGGTTATTAATATTTGTCGATAGCTCATCAAAGAAATCTCCACCCCGAACGTCGATAACAACAGCAAGCTTGCTTATCGGGCTTTTGTTTTTTCCAACTAATTCAGATATGGGTGGCAGCATCTGCGGTGGAAGATTGTCAACCACATACCAACCCTGGTCTTCCAAGGTGTTTGCAACCGTTGAGCGACCAGCACCACTCATTCCAGTGACGATAAGCAATTCGGAGTTGTGCGGCTCAACCATCTTTAACCCTTCTGATACAAGGTTACTGATTATCGGATGCAGATTCAGCCGATTCCTGCACAGATTTATTTAGATGACGATGAATTTCTTCGGCCAGCGCTACTCCGATCCCGGGAAGATCCGCGATCTCCTCAGCCGATGCCTCCCTCAATCGAGTTGCGGATCCGAATCTTCTTAGCAACTGCCTGGCTCGCTTATCTCCAAGCCCAGGGACGCTGAGAAGTTGACTCTGAATACTTTTGCTTCTCTTCTTGCGCTGAGCTTCAATGGCAAATCGATGGGCTTCGTCCCTAATTCGTTGCAGCAAGAAAAGCTCGTCACTGGTTCTTGGCAGGATAACTGGAAAGTCTTCTCCGGGAACCCAAACCTCCTCGAGTCTTTTTGCGATTCCACAAACTGCAATATCTTCCGTGCCTGAGTCGACTAGTGCTCTCCTAGCTGCATTCACCTGCGGCAGTCCCCCGTCTATCAATAAAAGACCCGGACGATAGCTGAACTTATTCTCGTTCTGAGTTTCGCCAAGATACTTCAGTCTCCTCATCAGTACCTGATAAATCGCATCGGTATCATCGGTAAAGTTTTCGATATTGAATCTTCTATACTGCCCTTTTTTGCTTAGCCCATCCTCAAAGACCACCATAGATCCGACCGCACCGGTTCCTCCCAGGTGCGAAATGTCGTAGCACTCTATTCGCAACGGGGCGGTTTCTAAATTTAGGGATTTTTGTATTCCGGCTAACGCATCCGCTCTGGTTGTGAAGTCGACACTTCGTTTAGATTTATAGGTTGCAAGGGTGTGCTTCGCATTTGCCAGTGCGGTTTGAGAGAGGGTTCGCTTATCGCCTCGCTGAGGGATTCTAAAGGAAACTTTCTTACCCCTCTTCTCGGATAGCCAAGTCTCTAAAGCCTCCTTATTTGTCGGCAGTGCGGGTACAAGTATTTCTTTTGGGACTGAGTTTGGTTCAATGTTGGGCTTCTCTTCGTAAACATCCTTTATCAGCTGCTCGACTATTTCGCTGTCCGAAAGCTCATCGGCCAGGTCAATAACAAAGCCTTTGTTACCTCTGATGCGACCTCCACGCACTATGAAAAAACTGACGGCTGCGTTTAGAGAGTCTCGGGCAAGACCGAATAGGTCTGCGTCAGTTTGGTCTTGCAAGACGACCGTTGACTTCTCGAGGACCCTCTCAAGAGCTGCGATATCGTCTCGAAGCTGTGCGGCATATTCGTACTGCTGTTCTTGACTTGCTAGAGCCATTTTTTCCTGCATCGAACGCAGATAGCTTGAATCGCCCCTATTCATGAAATCACCAAGCGATTTGGCGATCGACTTGTGGGCTGCCTGGTCAATTCTTCCAACGCAAGGCGCGGAGCACTTACCAATCTCTGCAAGAATGCATGGTCGATCATTTTTCTTTGCATTGTCAAAAACTGATTTCGAACAACTTCGAACCGGAAATACCTTCAATAAGTTATCTAGCGTCTCCCTAATTGCCCAGGCCTGAGTGTAGGGACCAAAATATTTGACCCCCTTCAACTCTCGATTTCTAGTGACAAAGGCCCTTGGTATTTCCTCGCGCATGCTGATTGCCAAATAGGGATAGCTCTTATCGTCTCTAAATCGGACGTTGAATAGGGGATCGTATTGCTTGATCCACATAAACTCCAGCTGCAGTGCTTCATATTCACTGTCGACAATTGTCCAGGTGACATCTGCGGCTGTTTCAACCATTCGCCTGGTGCGCTCGTGAAGTTTTTGTTGATTTCCAAAATAGCTTGTTAGGCGAGCACGAAGGTTTTTTGCCTTACCTACGTAAATAACCCTGTCATTGGCGTCCATGAACCTGTAAACACCGGGTTGGGTGGGTATAGATGAGGTTTCTGGTCGAAAGCTTGGCTTGGTCATCAGAGTATCTCGGCTAGGAATTCTCCAGTATGTGAACCTGCGGTCTTACTGACCTTCTCTGGCGTTCCTTGTGCAACGACCAATCCTCCCCCGTCACCGCCCTCGGGTCCCATGTCGATTATCCAATCGGCACTGCGAATAACATCGAGGTTGTGTTCGATTACCACAACGGTGTTGCCTTTATCCACAAGGCTATTTAGAACTTTGAGCAGCTTTTGAACATCCTCAAAATGCAGTCCGGTGGTCGGCTCATCTAGAACATAGATACTTCTACCGTTGCTTCGTTTTTGAAGCTCAGTCGCAAGTTTGACTCTTTGCGCCTCGCCACCGGAAAGGGTGGTTGCGCTTTGGCCCAGTCGAACGTAGCCAAGACCGACCTCAACAAGAGTTTCAAGATATCGAGCGATTGAGCTAATTGGTTTAAAAAACTCCGCGGCTTCACTGATTGGCATTTCAAGCACGTCGGAAATGGTTTTTCCTTTGTAGTGAACCTGTAGGGTCTCTCTGTTGTATCTTGCACCTTTGCAGTCTTCACAAACCACGTAGACATCTGGCAGAAAGTTCATTTCTATTCGAATTGTTCCGTCCCCACTGCAGGTCTCGCACCTTCCCCCTTTTACGTTGAAGCTAAATCTCCCCTGTTGGTAGCCTCGAACCTTTGCCTCCTGGGTGTCGGCAAAAAGCTTTCTGATGTGGTCAAAAACACCCGTGTAGGTAGCGGGATTACTGCGCGGAGTTCGACCGATCGGGTTTTGGTCGACATGAACGACTTTGTCCAGGTTTTCTATACCCTCAATCCTTATGTGCTTGCCCGGCACCAGTTTCGCCTTATTGAGATTGTTTGCAAGAGATCTGTAAAGCACGTCGTTG
This sequence comes from uncultured Micrococcales bacterium, assembly GCA_913060985.1. GTDB lineage: Bacteria > Actinomycetota > Actinomycetes > Actinomycetales > Microbacteriaceae > CAJXVY01. The sequence continues at coordinate 21,481 of CAJXTQ010000003.1, forward strand.
ACCAGGGAAGATTTTCCACTTCCACTAACCCCTGTTACAGCGGTGAGGACGCCTAGTGGGATGCTTACATCCACATTTTTTAGATTATTTGCCTTAGCGCCAACGATCTTCAGTTTCTCTGTTCTTGGCTTACGTCTTTTTGGGGGTGTCTTGATTTCTAGTTGTTTTGAAAGGTATTTGCCGGTGATCGAGTCTTTGTTTTTTAGTATCGCCTTGTAACTGCCGCTGTGGACCACATTCCCACCATCAATGCCTGCTGTTGGACCAATGTCTACCAGCCAGTCAGCGGCAAGGATTGTATCTTCATCGTGTTCGACGACGATCAAGGTATTTCCAAGATCCCTCAGTCTTTCCAGGGTTTGTATAAGTCGACGATTATCTCTTTGGTGAAGACCAATGCTGGGTTCGTCCAAAACGTATAGAACTCCCGTGAGCCCTGCCCCTATTTGTGTTGCCAATCGAATTCGCTGGGCTTCTCCACCAGATAGGGAACCTGCACTTCGTTCAAGATTCAAATACCCCAAACCTACGGAAAGTAGAAACTCAAGGCGTGCTCTGATCTCTCGCAAAACCTGCCCCGCAATCTTTGCTTCTTTTTCATTCAGTTTGATGGACTCGAAGAATGCAAAGCAGTCATTCAGACTAAGTTTCACGACATCGTGGATCGATTGCTTGGATACCTTCACCGCCAGAACCTCAGGCCTCAACCTTGCGCCATCACAGACGGGGCAAGGAATTTCTCGCAGATAACCTGCGTATTTACCACGCATGTAATCGCTGTCTGTTTCGTTGTACTTTCGCTCCACGTATGGAAGAACGCCTTCAAAACCGCTGGTGTAGCGCATTTCGCGACCGTATCTGGATCTCCACCTGACCTGGACTTTGAAGTCGTTTCCGTACAGAATCGCCTGCTGTATCTCTTCAGGAAGGTCCTGCCAAGGAGTGTCCAGATCGAATTCAAGGTCGTCGGCCAAACCCTTTAGCAGTCTTACAAAGTAGTTATAGAGCCCTTTTCCTTGAGTCGACCAGGGAATGATTGCACCTTCGGTAAGGGTTTTTGCAGGGTCGCCAATTACAAGTTCGGGGTCAACTGCCATTTTGACTCCAAGCCCTGTACATTCTGGGCAAGCTCCGAATGGAGCATTGAAACTAAATGTTCTCGGTTCTATGTCAGTCAAAGCCAGTTGGTGCTGATTGGGGCAACTCAAGTTCTCGCTGAATGTTCTAGAAGTATCTGAATCAACAAAATTGATTACAACCCGTCCGTCAGCCAGGTTTAGGGCGGTTTCTATGGAGTCTGTGAGCCGATTGGCAATGTCTTCCCTTATCACCATTCGATCCACAACAACGCTTATGTCGTGCTTGTATGACTTTTTCAGCGGCTTTGCCTCGGCTAAAACCACTTGTTCTCCATCGACTATTGCTCTGGCGTAGCCTTGGGCCTGCAAAGAAGAGAACAGGTCAGCAAATTCCCCCTTTTTCTGTTGAACTATGGGCGCCAGAACTAGAAACCTGGTCCCCTCTTCCTCTTTGAGTAACTGATCAACTATTTGCTGCGGAGTTTGCTTGGAAATAACTTCACCGCATTCGTGGCAATGCGGGATTCCAATTCTTGACCATAGCAATCTCAGATAATCGTGGATCTCGGTAATGGTGCCCACCGTAGATCTGGGATTCCTGTTAGTAGATTTCTGATCAATGGAGACTGCCGGCGAGAGCCCTTCTATAAAATCTACGTCTGGTCTATCAACTTGGCCCAGAAATTGTCGGGCATAGGCCGATAGGGACTCCACATATCTTCGTTGACCCTCCGCGAATATGGTGTCAAAAGCCAGCGAGGATTTGCCTGAGCCGCTCAGCCCGGTGAAAACGACCAACTTGTCTTTTGGTATTTCTAGATCAAGATTTTTAAGGTTGTGAACTCGAGCACCCTTAACATGCAAAACATTTCCCTTTGGTTTCTCTATGTGCATGTTTTTCCTATGCGTGTCCCGCAGATTCCATCTGCCTTACTTCGCGCTTTAGTTCGCTTATTTCATCTCGAATGCGAGCGGCCAACTCGAATTGTAGTTCATCAGCCGCCGACCTCATTTGTGCATCAAGCTCTGCAATGGTCTCCAAAAGCTGTTTCTTTCCAGCACCAGCAATTGAACTCCTGCCCCTCATTGGCTCTGCCGACTGTTTTCTCTTGGGCTCATACTTCAAGCTTTCCAATAGGCTCTCAGTGTCTGCCTGCTCTCTTGCGAGTTGGTCAGTAATGTCTGAGATCTGCTTACGCAGAGGCGTGGGGTCGATACCGTTTACCCTGTTGAACTCCAATTGCTTCGTTCTTCTTCGCTCAGTCTCGTCGATAGCTCTCTTCATTGAGTCGGTTACCTTATCGGCATACAAGTGGACTTCTCCATTGACATTTCTGGCAGCTCGACCAATTGTTTGAATCAGCGAAGAGGTTGACCTCAAAAAGCCCTCTTTGTCTGCATCCAAAATGGCGACCAGTGACACCTCTGGTAGGTCAAGCCCCTCTCTAAGCAGGTTTATACCAATCAAAACGTCATAGATGCCCTGACGAAGTTCGCGCAGAAGCTCTACTCTTCTCAGTGTGTCGACATCACTGTGGAGGTAGCGAACTCTGACCCCTGCCTCAGTGAAAAAATCAGTCAGTTCCTCTGCTAGTTTCTTGGTGAGTGTGGTGACCAAGACTCTTTCATCTCGCTCTGCCCTTAATCTGACCTCTTCCAACAAATCATCAATCTGACCTTTGGCGGGCTTTACTACCAACTTTGGATCCACTAGCCCCGTGGGTCGAATAATCTGCTCAACGTATCCATCGCTCTTCTCCAGTTCGTATTTTGCTGGCGTCGCCGACAAATAAACCGTTTGTCCAGTCCTCTCTAAAAATTCATCAAATCGAAGCGGCCTGTTATCTAAGGCCGACGGTAGGCGAAAACCATGTTCAACCAGGGTTCGTTTTCTAGAGGCATCTCCCTCATACATCCCACCTATCTGTGGAACCGTCACGTGAGATTCGTCAATCACCGTTATAAAATCATCAGGAAAGTAATCAAGCAAACAGCTTGGGGGTTCCCCTTGGTCGCGCCCGTCAATGTGTCTTGAATAGTTTTCAATGCCGGAGCAGAATCCAAGTTCACGAATCATTTCTAAATCGAAATTTGTGCGCATCTTAATCCTCTGGGCCTCAAGCAATTTACCCTGAGTTTCAAGTTCCCTGTGCCTATGCTCCAGCTCCTCCTCAATTGCCTCTATTGCCTTGCCCATCCGTTCCGCAGGCGCAACATAGTAGCTAGCGGGAAAAATAGCCACGGTATCTAGTTCATTTAGGATTTCGCCGGTGAGTGGGTGGATATTGTAAATCTTTTCAATCTCATCTCCGAAAAACTCGATCCTCGTTGCTTGCTCATCGTAGACAGCAATGATCTCTACCGTGTCGCCTTTAACCCGGAAATTTCCGCGAGAGAAATCAATATCATTCCGTTGATACTGGATTTCGACAAACTGTCTAATCAAATCATCACGATCAATGTTCTGACCGACATGCAAGGCAACTGCCTGACCAAGGTATTCTTTTGGCGCCCCCAGACCGTAAATGCAGCTGACGGTTGAAACCACTATTACATCTCGGCGACTTAGAAGACTCATAGTCGCTGAGTATCTGAGCCTCTCAACCTCTTCATTGATTGTTGCGTCCTTTTCAATAAAGGTATCGGACTGCGGAACATAAGCCTCGGGTTGGTAATAGTCGTAGTAACTAACGAAATATTCAACGGCATTTTCAGGAAATAGCTGCCTGAATTCGTTGGCGAGCTGTGCGGCAAGCGTCTTGTTGTGGGCAAGAATTAAAGTAGGCCGCTGCATCTCTTCGATCAACCATGCAGTTGTCGCACTTTTTCCGGTACCGGTAGCACCCAAGAGAACAACATCGGTTTCTCCATCGTTTAGTCTTTTTGCAAGCTCCTGGATAGCCTTTGGTTGGTCTCCACTTGGTTGGTAGTCACTGACAACCTTGAATGGCTTGTATTCTCTTCGGGGTTCCACCCTCAGTTCAACTCCATTTTCGAATCCCTCATTTCCTCAAGAAACATCCACAGTTGCTCCACCCGCTCCTGCAGTTGCTCGAGCGTGCAATCACTGTCAATAACATAGTCAGCGACTGACTCTCTTTGATCTCTGGAAGCCTGTGAGGAAATTCTGCTCTTAGCCTCTTTGCGGCTCATTGAGCGATGATCCTTCAGCCTGCTCACTCTCGTTTCCTCTTCTGCTTCGACGGTCACGACTGTGTCGAAATCATAATTGGCAGCAGATTCCACCAATAGTGGAATTTGATAGACGACAATTCCTGGAGTTTGGTCGAATATTGCCTTGGATTGAGTGCGAATTAGCGGGTGAAGAATTTCCTCAAGGCGCCTTCGTTTCTCAGGGTCGGTAAAGACTATCTCTGCAAGTTTCTGCCTATCGAGACTTCCTGATTCATAGAGGTCTTTACCAAAGGAAGACTGGATGCTTTCGGCCCCTGTTGTACCGGGCTCGACAACATCTCTGGCTATTTGATCGGAGTCAATCACAGAAGCCCCCATGCTCGAAAGCATGGAGGCAACTGTAGATTTACCACTGGCGATTCCGCCGGTCAATGCGACCAGGAGATCAGCCATTGAAACTATTCACCCTGGTTGAGCTTATCCCTGAGGGCAACCAGGGACTCGTCCTCGGCAAGCGTACCTGCCTCAGATTCAGATGATGAGCTCTGCTCAGTTGTCGCCTCAGGGACGTTAGCCAGTCTTTCATTGATTGCTTTCACCTGAGTTTTGTGAAGCTCCCAACGCTGTTGCGCCTCGGAATACTCACTCTCCCACTTAGCGCGGGCTTCCTCGTAACCAGACTTCCACTCGTTGGTCTCTGGGTCAAAGCCTTCGGGGTATTTGTAGTTACCCTGCTCGTCATACTCAGCGCTCATTCCATACAGCACTGGGTTGAAGTCAGTTCCCTCAGGATCAACTTCTTCACTGGCCTGCTTGAGGCTAAGGCTGATGCGGCGACGCTCTAGGTCGATATCAATAAGCTTTACGAAAACTTCTTGGTTTACATCTACAACCTGGTCTGCATGCTCAATGTGTTTGCTAGAGAGCTCGGAGATGTGTACCAGTCCCTCAATTCCATCTGCTACGCGAACGAATGCGCCGAATGGAACGATCTTGGTAATCTTTCCAGGCGTGTACTGACCAATTGCATGAGTCCTTGCGAACAACTGCCATGGGTCCTCTTGAGTTGCCTTCAGCGACAACGAAACACGCTCTCGGTCGTTATCAATTTCAAGAACCTCAACAGTGACTTCCTGTCCAACTTCGACGACCTCGCTGGCGTGATCGATGTGCTTCCAGCTCAATTCACTCACGTGAACCAGACCATCAACGCCACCCAGGTCGATAAACGCTCCGAAGTTCACAATTGAAGACACGGTTCCGGTCCGTACCTGACCTTTTGCCAGGTCATTCAGAAGTGTTGATCGTGAGGCAGACTGCGACTCTTCGAGAAGCGCTCGTCGACTCAGCACCACGTTGTTACGGTTTTTATCCAGTTCGAGAATCTTTGCATCCATCTCTTCACCGAGATATGGCGCTAGGTCTCTGACTCTTCTTAGCTCAATCAGTGAGGCGGGTAGGAACCCACGAAGACCGATATCTACGATGAGGCCACCCTTGACGACCTCAATGACAACACCTTTGACAACACCGTCTGCCTCTTTGATTTTTTCCACGTCTCCCCACGCACGCTCGTACTGGGCGCGCTTCTTGGAGAGAATCAGACGTCCTTCTTTGTCCTCTTTTTGAAGGACCAGAGCCTCAACTTTGTCGCCAACGTTCACGACCTCGTCAGGGTTGGCATCTTGCCTGATTGAGAGTTCCCTAGAGGGTATTACGCCCTCGGTTTTGTATCCGACGTCAAGTAATACTTCGTCGCGATCAATTTTTACAACGGTTCCTTCGATGAGGTCTCCGTCATTGAAAAACTTTAGTGTTT
>CAJXTQ010000004.1 GCA_913060985.1 uncultured Micrococcales bacterium
TTGGCATCCATTCTTAGCTTTGATGCCACGCAGGGAACGTTATGGAATCAGCGGAGAGTTTGCTTGAGGGTCTTGACCCTGAGCAGCGTTTGGCTGCCGAGAGCCTTATAGGACCCGTTCGAATCATCGCTTCTGCCGGCAGTGGGAAAACAAAGACGATCAGCCATCGAATCGCCTATGGAATTGCCAGTGGGGTATATGCCCCAGAAAAGGTCTTGGCACTTAGCTACACTGCAAGGTCTGCGGCAGAACTTAGGACACGAATCAACTCCTTAGGCGTGCCAGCAGTCCAGGTGAGAACCGTTCATGCTGCGGCTCTTGCGCAAATTCGCTATTTTTGGCCGCAGCTGACCGGTGTTAGTGCTCCTTCCATCGCAACTTCCAAAAAAGATTTACTTACACAAACCCTGAGCAACCTCAAAATTGAATCGAATCAGGCGATTTTGCGAGAGCTGGCAGCGGAGATTGAGTGGTGGAAATACTCTCTTCTGAGTCCGGAGGAATATCAAACCAGTAAGCGCTCGCTTGAAACCATCAATCATTCGGTTGCGAGTGAAGTGATTGTCGAATACGAATCAGTGAAGTCAAAATCCCAACAAATTGATTGGGAGGATGTGTTGCTTCTGAATCTGGGCATGGTTAAATCCGAGCCGCAAATTGCGGAGCACATTCAAAGCCAGTACAGGTTTTTCACCATCGATGAGTTCCAGGATGTTTCACCGCTGCAGTTTGCACTGGTTCAGCAGTGGATGGGGGATAGGTCTGATTTATGCGTGGTGGGAGACCCCAGGCAGACGATTTACTCCTTTGCAGGTGCCTCCCAGAAGTATCTAAATGGATTTGAATCAATGTTTGAAAATGCGGTTTCGATTGAATTGAGTAATAACTATCGATCCGGAAGAGAAATAGTCAATCTAGCGAATTCGATCATGAGTGATCTCTCTCCGATGCAGGCTGTTGCAGGCCTTGGTGACATTCGTTTGAGGCGCTATCAAAGTGATCTTGCGGAGGCGGACGCAGTTTCCAAAATGATTGCCGAAGACATAAACAATGGCATGCCGGCGAGTGAAATTGCTGTCCTTTTCAGGGTTAACAGTCAGGCTGAAGTGCTTTCTGAAAAGCTAAGTAAATTGGGAATCCGGCATCAACTGAAAACACAGGAACGCTTTTTCCAACAGCAGGTTATTGCCAAAGCAGTGCAGATGATCCGGGCCAGCAGGTTTGTTGAAGATAAGCCAGCCTCTGAGATTGTGGCCGATGTTCTTCGAGAGCTTGGTTGGACGATGTCCCCTAGCGGGGATCTCTCCGCGTGGGAGTCAATGCAATCCCTCTATGAGGCGCTCACCGATCAGCCACTGAGCATCGCAGAGACCATTGAGCTGGTTGACGCCCTTCAACTGCAGCATTTTGAACCGGTGAGACAGCTGGTCACACTATCGACAATTCACGCTGCCAAGGGATTGGAGTGGCGAAAGGTATACATCCTAGGCGCCAGCGAGGGGCTTTTACCTTTTCGCATGTCACAGTCTCCAGAAGAAATTGAGGAGGAGCGAAGGCTTTGCTACGTGGGAGTAACGAGGGCAAAGCAAAGCCTCAGCATCTCCTACGCGAGTGAATCGGGGGAACTTTCTAGATTTCTGAGGGACCTTGTTGACAAAAACACTGAGGATTAATTCTCTCTGTTTTAGATCGAAGGTTGCCATCAGACCAGTATTCAACATCCTGATCTGAGACCTGGGAGTCAATCCAATTAACAATCTTTTGCCCCGAAACTGCGGTTGCGAAGAGTATTGAAGAGCTGTCTTTCAACCCAGTAATTCCAGCTATCTGAGCTCCCAGTATCTTTCTGGATTCATCAGATTCCCACTTATTCAGTTCCCTGCACCCCAGGCACGGCAGATTCTCCCGAACGATGCCGGTGACCAACACGTGACTGTCCGAGAAGCAAACTCCGAGATGATTCCGTCCCAGTGACAGCCAGCGCTGATAATCGGATGGCTGGAAGGCGCCACTAGTCTCAACCACCGCAATGTCAACCGCTGAGTAGTCCAGCCATTTCATTCGATTGTCCAGCTTCAGATGGCTCGGGGCATTGGCAATCTCGGCTCGCAAAACAGAGATTTTGGTTTCTCCGATTTCGTCTATCGAATAGCCCAGTCTGCCGCAATCAAGCTGGCTAACCAATGAGCTGTCGTTTGTAATGATCTGGCCCACCCCGGAGTGTGCCAATGAGTGAACCAACAGTTTTCCAAATCGATCAAGTTTTGGAACAAAGACTGTTGAAGCTTGCCTCCGGCTAAAGTGCTTCCTTTGATTCGAGGGCAATTTTCGAGCCTCAGCAGTTGCAATTGGCGGCTTGAAGTCCTCAGTAATTGGAGCCAATTTAGCCAGAAGGGCTTGAGCCGCCTCTATTTTTAGACCAGCAAGCTTCGCTGCTGTTTCCAGCTGCCCATCCGCAATCCCAAGCTCCAACATTGCTAGAAAAGTTTCCTCAGCAGCTGAGGTAATCTCGAGCTTCAGAGGCAAATCGATGCCGAACTGCCGCTGGCTTTGGCTGGACCATGCCTTTATGGAGGACTCGCGAATTCTTATTGCCACCAAGGAAGCTTTGCAGTTTTGCTAAATCAAACCCTGGACTTTTCCACAGCTATTCGCCGAGCAAACCTCTGAGCTCTCTGTCAAAGTCATCTTTGTCGCCAGTCAGTCTCGAGATTAACAATTCGGGATTGGCGATTTCCTCCTCTGAGGGCAATTGGTCCGGGTGAAGCCATATTTCATCTCGTTGAGCGGGAGATAGTTTTTGTTGAAGTTGGCTAAACATCTCCGCTGACTCTCGAAGCATCTTTGGTTGAAGTTGAAGACCTATCAGTGTTCCAAAGAGTTTTTGACTTGGATTATCGCTAACCCTTCTTCTCCTGATGGACTCTGCCAGTGCGACTCGGGATGGCAACCTCTGGGTTGCAAGATCGGTTACGGTGTCAACCCAACCCTCTATGAGAGCCAGGTTTATGCGGATTCGATCTAAGGCCAATATCTGTGAATCCGTTGGTTCGTTGATAAACGCACCGCTGCTTATGGCGTTTTGAATCTCGGTCGGGTTGGTTATGTCAATGTCCTCAGCCAGACGATTAATCTTTTCTGTGTCGATGCTTATTTCCTGGCTGTATTCCAGAATCTGGTTAACCACTCGGTCTTTTAACCAGGAGCTCTGGGTGAACAACCTTTGTAAAGCAAGTTCTCTTGCAGCAAGGAAAATGAGCACCTCTTGGGCGTCAAGTCCCAATCCAATCGCAAACTCTTCAACGTTTTTCACACACAGGCTTGGTCTTTCAGAAATTGGGATTCCAATTTCACCTCCACTTAGCGATTCGTTGGCCAGCTTTCCCAGAGATTGCCCAAACTGCATAGCGAACAAGGATCCGCCGGCACTTTTGAGGATATTTGATGCTGGTCCTGCCAGCTGCGAAAGTTCCTCCGGAAGATTTTCCTTGAGGTTTTCGGCAAGTGCCTCGGCAAGCTTGGTGGCAACCGGCTCGGCAATCTCCCTAAACAAACCCAGAGACTCTATTACCCATCCTTGACGGGTGAGCATTTGCGGGTTGTATTCGTATTGGCCAAGGGAAGTTACCTCGTCAAGCCAAAGTGATGCGGTGTTAAATGCCTGTCGGAAGGATTGCTCGAGCTCATCTGATAGCTCGACCTTCTGCGAACTGATCTCTTTTTTCGCCTGAGTCTCGACCAGTTTCCAATTGATGCCCTCGCCTTGGCCGCTGATTGCTCGCTGCAGTTGTTCCATCATCATCCCCAGGTTTGCGGGATCTATGGGAAGGCCAGCTTGGTTCGCCAAATCTTCGGGGTTGAAACTTTCAGACGAGGAGAAGAACTTCCTAAGAAACTCTTGAAATTCATCTCTGTCCTTGTTCTCTTCTGACATCAGACCTCCTTTCTAAGAGGCTAATTGCCAAAGCTGAGAATTTGAACCCAGCGTTAGCCGTGTTCGCCAGGGGCGTGTAGCTCCAGGGCTGAGTATGTCAGTGAACAGGCTTACGATTTAGGGGATGACTTATTTTGAAACCGAACCCAGGAGGAAAAATCCAGCAGGTTGGATTTTTCTAGCTGTCTTCATAATCGCTGCCGGAATTGGAGTTTTGCTCCCCAGTGGATACGTGATTGAGAGACCCGGGACCAGCTTTGATGTAAACGGCGAAGTGAGTGGAGTTGAGGTCATATCTGTTGTCGGTGCAGAGAGCTTCGAATCTGATACTCGCCTGGACGTGCTCACGGTGAGTGTTCTCGGGAACCAGGACAGCACGCCCGGCTGGCTGGAAATCTTCCTTGCCTGGCTCGATCCGGAACAGCAAGTCCTTCCGGTAGACGAGGTTTTTCCGCCGAATATGACAACCGAAGAGGTCAGGGCCGAGAGCGTTGCAATGATGGAGTCAAGCCAACAGGAGGCGGTTGCGGTAGCTCTCAGTGAGCTTGGATACGAACTGTCCTATGAGGTTTATATATCGATGGTGACTGAGGGTGGAGCCTCAAGTGGCGTTCTGGTTGCAGGAGATTTTGTAAAAACGGTGGATGGTCAAACAGTTTCTACGATTGAACAGTTGCAAGAACTTATTCAGCAATCAAACGGCGAACCGGTAGAGGTAGAGGTTGAGAGAGACGGTGAAGTCTTAACTCGCTCGATAACACCGAAATTAGTTGAAGGAAGATACCTGATTGGTGTGATGGTGGGTTACACCTACGACTTCCCGTTGGAGATTGAATTGGAGCTTGGAAACGTAGGTGGACCGAGCGGAGGCATGATTTTTGCTCTGGGCGTATTTGACAAACTCACCGAGGGATCTCTTTTGAACGACAGTCACATCGCCGGGACAGGAACCATTTCAAGCGCTGGAAACGTAGGGGCAATAGGGGGAATTGACCTGAAAATGTTGGCCGCAAGCAGGGATGGGGTCGACCTGTTTTTGGCTCCAAGAGAGAATTGTCCGGAGATAATTTCCAGCCAACCTGAAGATTTGCTGGTTGTTCCCGTGGCAGACTTTACAGAGGCCCTTGCGGCTATTGAAATGTACAGAGAGGGAAGCAACGCGTTTCCCAGTTGTGAAAACTAGGAGTTGACACTTGAGCCAACCGTCCAGTCCTGCTCAGCGCAGGGGAGTATCACCGGCCACTATCGCAGTTGGAGTCTTGGTTGTTATAGCGACCATTTTGATTTCAGCAGCGGGTATCTACACAGATTTTCTATGGTTTAACCACCTCGGTTTTCAGTCTGTCTTTCTGACTCAGATCATCGCCCAGGTGGCATTGTTCATAGTCGGCTTTGCACTGATGTTCGCAGTTACGCTTTTGTCATTCAATCTCGCATACAGGTTCAGGCCGGTCTACCTGAGAATGCCTGGTGAATCACCATTCGAGAATTACCAGCAGGTAATTGACAACTTGCGCCGTCTAATCATGTTCGGTGTGCCTGCAGTATTGGGAGTGTTTGCTGGAGTTGCTGCAACAGCGCAGTGGACGACAGCGTTGCAGTTTTTGAATTCAACTCCAGCCGGGCGCGAAGACCAGCAATTTGGTCTGGATGTCAGCTTCTACCTATTTCAGCTACCCTTTTTGACGGCGCTGGTTAGCTTTCTATCGGCGGCCGTCCTTCTCGGAGGCCTAATTGCTGCTGGTGTGCATCTGATTTACGGAGGAATCAGGCTCGAGGGTCGAGCAGTTCGAGTTGCCAAGCCCGCAAGAATCCAGCTATCGATTACTGCTGCGGTTTATTTCTTGGTTCAAGGCGCCTCCCTATGGCTAAACCAGTATGAGACAGTTTTTACTTCGAATGAATTATTCACCGGTGCGCGTTATAGCGATGTAAACGCAACAATTCCAGGATTACAGATTCTTGCTCTCATATCGGTCTTGGTTGCAGCTCTGTTCATTGTCACCGCGGTCATTGGGTCATGGAGATACTCAATCATTGCCACTGGTTTGATGATCATTAGCTCGGTTGTGTTGGGTGGACTATACCCATGGGCGATTCAGACTTTCCAAGTTGTCCCGAACGAAAGAACTTTGGAGACGCCGTATTTGGAGCGCAATATTGAAGCAACCCGAGAGGCCTACGGGCTAGACCAGGTTGAGGTTATTGATTACGACGCAACAACCACTGCAACTCCTGGAGCACTGAGGGCGGATGCCGAAACCACGACTTCAATTCGTATTCTTGACCCTTCACTGGTTTCAGACGCCTTCAGGCAGTTAGAGCAGTACCGTCAGTACTACTCATTCCCGGAGAGACTGCACGTTGGAAGGTATGAGATAAACGGTGAATCTCAGGATGCAGTTCTAGGCGTGCGTGAATTGGATCAGTCGGGACTTGGAGATTCGAACAGTTGGTACAACTCAACAATTGTTTTCACTCACGGATACGGTCTTGTAGCCGCCTATGGAAATAAGCGTGATACCGATGGTCAGCCCCTTTTCTTGCAATCGGGAATCCCATCAGTGGGAGAGTTAGGAGAGTTCGAGCCGAGGATTTATTTCGGTGAGAACTCACCTGAGTACTCAATTGTCGGAGGCAATAACGGCGAAGATTTGGAGTTTGACTTCCCAGCTGGTGAGGATGGGGAAACTCAGACATATACGACCTTCCAGGGTTCGGGTGGACCAAATGTTGGATCGCTGGTCAACCGAATTGCGTTTGCGCTGAAGTTCCAGAGTGAGCAGATTCTTCTCTCAGATGCAATCAATCCAGAATCCCAAATTATGTTCAACAGAAATCCGCTAGAGCGAGTTGAAGCGGTTGCACCTTACCTAACAGTTGATTCTCAAGCCTACCCGGCAGTTGTTGATGGTGAGGTGTTGTGGATTATTGATGCCTACACCACCAGCAATAACTACCCTTATTCAAATTCAGAGAGCATGAACCTTGCAATCATTGACTCTTCGACCGAGTCTGCTGGTTTTGGTGCGAATAACATCAACTACATTCGTAACTCCGTGAAAGCAACGGTGAACGCATATGACGGAGAGGTGAAGCTCTACATTTGGGATGAAACCGACCCAGTTTTGGAAACATGGAGAAAGGTCTTCCCTGACACCCTCAGGCCAATCTCTGAGATGAGCGGTGAATTGATGTCGCATGTGCGTTACCCATCGGATCTTTTTAAAGTCCAGAGATCAATCCTTGGTCGCTATCACGTGACCGACCCGGGAGCTTTCTACTCTCAGCAAGATGCTTGGATGACTCCAAACGATCCAGTGGACGGCCCTGGAATCGGTGTTTTGCAGCCGCCTTATTACTTGACAATGCAGGCGCCAGGTACTGAAGAGCCTAAGTTCTCGATCTATTCCACGTTCATACCTCAGTCAACCGGAGAAAACTCTAGAAACGTGCTCACTGGTTACCTGGTGGCAAGTGCTGAGGCGGGAAATGAAGCGGGAGTAATTTCTGAGGATTACGGAAAGCTCAGGCTTTTGAGCCTGCCGCGAGAAACGATTGTTCCTGGGCCTGGACAGGTTCAGAATAACTTCAACGCAGACAGCGAAGTGTCACAGCTTTTGAACATTCTTCGACAGGGCTCCACCCGAGTGCTAAACGGAAACCTGCTGACTCTTCCAGTTGGCGGAGGCTTCCTATACGTTCAGCCTGTCTACATTGAGTCAACCGGTGAAACTTCATTCCCGCTTCTGCAAAAGGTGCTTGTGAGCTTCGGTGATCGAATTGCCTTTGAGGACACCTTGGACCAGGCTTTGGATGAGCTATTCGGTGGTGACAGCGGCGCAAGCGCCGGTGATAGTTTGCAGCCAGATGAACCTGCAGACGCCCCAACTGATGATGAGGCAGAGCAGCCTTCGGATCAGCCAGCCGCAGGTGAAGGGGAAAACCCCGCGCTGGAAGCCGCCTTGGCCAGAGCCGAAAGAGCGATCCAGGACAAGCAGGATGCCCTGGCAGCTGGTGACTGGAGTGCCTTTGGTGAAGCAGACGAGCGTCTGAACCAGGCTATTTCTGATGCGGTGGATGCGATTAATCGCTAGTTTCCAATTGGGCCTAGGGCTTGCTATACTAGAAACTTCGCCGCGGGGTGGAGCAGTTCGGTAGCTCGCCGGGCTCATAACCCGGAGGTCGCAGGTTCAAATCCTGTCCCCGCAACCATTCATCCCTCCCAGCACTGGCTGGGAGGGATTTTCTTGTGGATAACCTGCTTCTGAAAATCTGCTTGTGCTCTAGCTTTGACTCTCATGAGGTGGCTTTTCGTTTTTTTGCTGGTGGCTTTGACCGGCTGCGCTAATCAACCCACCGCTGAACAACTACTGGAGAGATATCTTGAGGCCAGCGACAACGGTGTATTAGAAGAATTCGATGACTTGCTTGCAGGCTCAGCTTTGCAAAGCGCCCTTAGAGCAAATGAAGTTATGAATCAGCTTCAATTGCGTCAAGTTGGCTCAACTCGCTTTCACTCATTTGAAGACTCCTCGGATACCGAGCATATTTTCTGCCTAGACGTCTCCCAAACACGCCTTATTGATGAATTTGGAAATGACCTCACGCCTCTGGAGAGACCAGAGCAAATACCGATGAAAATGCGGATTGAAGAATTTGGACAGAGCCTAAGAATCAGTGAAATGGACATAAGGAGATTTTCAAATTGCTAGTAGAAGTTATTTTTAGCTGTTCTGCAGCTGGAGCGGTTTTAGGGGGATGCTCGGATAGCTGCTCTACCACTATTGGCTCCACTGAGGTGGTTATCTGCGAAGAGGCAAGCACACAAGCTGAGTCAGAGGAAAATTATCGGAGTGATACTCCCGGCTCTGTATGGACACCCCCGCCTCCCTGGGTGCTCTGTCAGATTTATGTGAGTGGCGGGGTGGAGATAGAAACTTTTGGAACTATTTGGGTCAAGAGCAGGCAAGGCTCAAGAGAGTGTTTAGCCGAGAAGGAATATATCCCAATTCCAAAGCCCCCCAGTAGTAACAGCACCGTTGAGAAAATCAGCGATAGCCAAACCTTGCAAGAGGTTTTTAGAACTTCCCCCTCAAGACCCATGGCCTACGTGAATCCGGCCGAGCGCTACTATGACGAGAATTTTGAGTTTTGGGTAGAACAAAGTGCGCAGACCAAATCAGGCTGGCTTTTTGATCAGCCGGTAAGCGTCCGCTTTCTGCCAAGGTCTGCCAATTGGAGTTTTGGAAAGTCAGGTTTTAGGGTTGGGCATATTTTTGGCAGCAGTGGGGATTTCAGCGCTAGAGCGACAGTTGAGTTTCAGGTCGATTACAAACCAATTGGAAACCCTTGGGTGGTCAATGCTGGCTCAATTTCAGTCAATAGCAATTCCCTACTGATAACAGCTCTTCCACTCCCTCGAGAAACTCGATTGATCGGGTAGGAAGCCTGAAGCTAATATTCAGGTTGTTATCACCAAGTCTTCAGAAATGGCTGGCATGCTAAGACTGTTTTGAAAGGAGCACACTATGCACGAACGCTCTTCGGGACAGTTTTTGTATTACCCCGTTGAATCAAAAAAGGCAGATTCGTCCAAGTCAAAAAAATCAACTAGAGCACTTGCGATGAGTGTAATCGCGGCTTTTGCCGCGCTTACTGGAGGTGCCATTGGCGCCGGAGCCTCGCTAGTCGCCTTTAGCTCCATGCAAGCCCCAGCCCCTGTAGTTGTAAACAACACTGAGGCTGTCAACTGGGTGACTGGCGCTGCTGTGGCAGCCAGTCCGTCGGTTGTCACCCTCAGCGTTACAAGTCCCACTGGAAGTGGCAACGGTAGCGGAGTGATGATCAGCGAGGATGGATACGCTCTAACAAATTCCCATGTAGTCACACTCGGTGGCTCCACAAATGATGTAAACGTGACTGCCCAAGCTTGGGACGGAAGAGTTTATGATGCAGAGGTCATTGGAACCGATCCCACAAATGACATTGCGGTAATCCGCTTGATCGGATCTGACAGTTTCCAACCCATACAAATCAAGGACTCTGACGGGCTAAATGTCGGCGAGCCGGTGGTTGCTATTGGTGCTCCGCTGGGCTTGAGTTCGACTGTTACGCAAGGAATTGTCTCAGCGCTGAACAGAACGATTCAAGTTGCTAGCAGTGAAGTTGAGGACGGAAATGGCTCAGGATTGCGATTTTGGGACGGATTCTCCCAAAGGCCTATCAACTTGCAGGTGATCCAAACAGATGCAGCAATTAATCCCGGAAACTCCGGGGGCGCACTGGTCGACCAGCAGGGAAGATTGGTTGGCATAAACGTAGCGATTGCGACCAGTGGCTCTAGCGGCAACATCGGGGTTGGCTTTGCAATCCCTGCAAATACGGCACTGAGAATTGCTGATGAAATCATTGAAAAGGGTTTTGCTAGCCACGGTCTATTGGGCGCTCTTGTCACCGACAGTGTTATTCCAAATTCAAGCTTCGCATCGGGTGCCGAGATAGTTGAGCTAACCCCCGGCGGAGCAGCAGAACTGGCTGGTTTGCAGGCTGGAGATGTTGTTGTGCTGTTTGATGGGCAGAGAATCGAGGGAAGCGGCGAACTAACTGCAGCGGTAAGGGCGCAGCCGGCAGGAGCTGAAGTTGAAATTGAGGCGCTCAGGGATGGCCAGAGGCTCAGTTTTGATGTGACTCTCGGCGACAGCAGGGACTTAGAATCGAACTAATGGAAGAGCTAAAGGAAAAACAGGAACTTCTTGAGGACGGCGACCACGAGCGCTACTCACACTACGTTCAGAAAAACAAAATAACCGAAAGCGCGGTTATGGGGACTCCTGTAATCGCCCTCTGCGGAAAAAAGTGGGTACCCGGCCGAGACCCCGAGAAGTTTCCCGTTTGTCCTGATTGCAAGCGAATATACGAAAGCCTCAAGAAGTAGTAACTGACAGAGCTGGTTCTCCGTCGCTAAGTCTTTTCGCGGATGAAGGAAGTTCGGAAAGTGAGAGAGTGAATCTCTCACGAGCTTTTTCGAGGCTGGGGGCATCCAGGATTGAGCCATCGTTGATGTACCTAATCTGAAGCAATCTCCCTTGAGCGTTTTCCTCCGGCCGCGAGATTAGGTCAACTGCAGCGACTTCATTTTCAAGCACTCGGGTGGCTACCTTTCTGCCAGGCAGATTGGTTTTACCCGAGGATTGTTTTGAAACATCAACCCAGTTCCCGTCATCGTTTTTTGAGACGAGCTTGAAGACAAAACCAGCCGTCGGAGCACCGCTTCCGGTGACCAGCGAAGTTCCCACACCATAGCTATCAACTGGATAGGCGGCCAATGCCGCAATGGCATCCTCATCTAAATCATTTGTGACGGTGATTTTGGCATCTCTTGCGCCCAATTGATCCAGTTGGCGCCTGACCCTCTGAGTTGTCTCTGCTAGATCACCTGAGTCAATTCGAACGTTTCCTAGTTTCCCGGCTGTGATCTCCACAGCAGCGCTGACTGCTTTTTCAACGTCAAAGGTGTCAACTAGGAAGGTAGTTTTTTCACCCATTGCTTGCAATTGAGCTTCGAAAGCATCTCGCTCACTGTCAAAAAGAAGTGTGAATGCATGCCCACTGGTTCCAAGGGTTGGTATTCCGTAGCTCAGTTGCGCCTGCAAATTACTCGTCGCGTCAAATCCAGCTATGTAGCTTGCCCTTGCCGCGGCAACAGCAGCATCCTCATTGGCCCTTCTCGATCCCATTTCAATCAGTTTGCGGTCACCTGCTGCTATTCGCATTCTGGCAGCAGCGCTCGCCACAGCTGAGTCATAATTCAAAACCGACAAAACCAGCGTTTCCAGAACAACGCATTCGGCAAAACTTCCCGAGACAGTCAGCACCGGCGAGTTCCCGAAATAAATCTCACCCTCGTGAAAACCTTCAATTTCTCCGGTAAAAGAGTATTCGGCAAGCCAGTTGAGAGCCTGCTTGCTGACAATTTTTTCGGATTCCAGAAACCTTAGTTGTTCAGATGTGAAGCTGAAGTTCTTTATTTCTTCAATTAATCGACCAACTCCTGCAAAAACTCCAAATCTTCTGCCAGCGGGTAGTGAACGAGAAAAAACCTCGAAAACTACCTGCTTCTCTGCTTTGCCAGACTGCAGGGCGGCATCCAACATCGTTAGTTCATAACGGTCCGTCTTGAGAGCACTGGTCATTCCAACAGGTTACACTCCGCTGCAATCTGCAGAGAAGCAACGTCAAACAATAGACTGTCAACGTGAATCAGGCTCCTATTGGAATTTTCGACTCCGGCGTCGGTGGGCTCACCGTGGCAAGAGCGATCATCGACCAATTACCCCATGAGTCAATTATTTATTTGGGTGACACTGCGAACTCTCCGTATGGAACAAAAACCATCCCCGATGTTCGCAGGTTAGCTCTTGAGGTGATGGATCAACTGGTGGAGATGGGCGTGAAGATGTTGGTGATCGCCTGCAATTCCGCTTCTTCAGCCGTGCTCAGAGATGCAAGAGAGCGCTATACCGAAGGTAAGGGGATCCCGGTGGTAGAGGTGATTCAACCTGCTGTTCGTAAGGCGGTGTCCACATCCAAAAATGGTCGGGTCGGCGTGATTGGGACGAATGCGACGATATCGTCGAAAAGCTACGATGACGCATTTGCTGCTGCATTGAATCTAGAAATTTCCTCAGCAGCCTGTCCAGATTTTGTTGACTTTGTTGAGCGAGGGGAAACCAGCGGAGAGGCATTGCTCGAGGTAGCGAGAGGCTATTTACAGCCCCTCAAAGAAAAAGACATCGACACTCTTGTCCTTGGTTGCACTCACTACCCATTGCTTACGGCGGCTATCGGATTTGTAATGGGTGAAGGAGTTAATTTGGTCAGCAGCGCCGAGGAAACTGCACGTGATGTTTTCCGAGTTCTGACCGAGCATCAACTACTTGCTCCAAACGAAACCTCTCCGAGTTACAGGTTTCTTTCCACTGGAAGCAAGCAAGAGTTCGAACTATTGGCCAAAAGGTTTTTAGGCCCTGAGGTATTGGGCGTAGAGCAGATTGAGAGGAAAAAACGTGTCAAGACCAAATAATCGAGCGCAAGACCAGCTGAGAAATGTGAATATTGACTTGGGCTGGAGTGAGCATGCCGAGGGGTCTGCGCTGATTAGTTTCGGGTCTACCAAAGTTCTTTGCACCGCAAGTTTTACTCCCGGGGTTCCGAGGTTCAAAAAGGATTCGGGCGAGGGTTGGGTTACAGCAGAGTATTCAATGCTTCCAAGAGCCACGCACGACCGAAGCGACAGGGAGAGCGTCAAGGGAAAAATTGGCGGAAGAACCCACGAAATATCGAGACTAATCGGAAGAGCACTTAGGTCGGTGATTGACTTCAAATCGCTTGGTGAGAACACAATTGTCATTGATTGTGATGTCTTGCAGGCTGATGGCGGCACAAGAACCGCCGCTATTACAGGAGGCTTTGTTGCCCTGGCCCAGGCCATCGATTACGGATACTCACAAAAAATGATCAGTGGCCAATCACCACTAATTGACACCGTTAGCGCGGTGTCGGTAGGAGTTGTCGACGGCGAGCTACTGACTGATTTGGAGTATGTGGAGGATGTCAGGGCGGAAACTGACATGAATGTTGTGACAACCGGAAGAGGATTATTTGTCGAGGTGCAAGGAACGGCCGAAGGGGCTCCATTTTCAGACGAGGAGCTGGATGGTCTCTTGAAGCTTGCAAAAAAGGCCACTTCAGAGCTGACGGATATCCAAAAATCCACACTCGGTGAGACGCTGCGGCTTCGATGAAGATTCAACTGGCAACTGGCAATACCCACAAAATCGATGAGGTTCGAGCAATTCTTGGTGAAAACTCAGGTATCGAGCTAGTTGGCTATAGTGGCCAGGAGCCGATTGAAAATGGAGTGAGTTTCTATGAAAACGCTCTGATCAAGGCTCGCTCTGCATTCCAAGCCACCAAAATACCAACAATCGCAGATGACTCTGGATTGGCAGTTGAAGTAATGGGAGGTGCTCCTGGAATTCTGTCAGCTCGATGGAGTGGGAAGAAAGATGACGAACAAAATCGCCAGCTCCTTCTTTCACAAATGAGAGATATGGACCATCGGGAAGCAAGCTTCATTTGTTCAATTGCTTTTGTGAATAACGAGGGGGAGCACGGATTTACTGGGGTTTGGAGTGGAGAGCTCTCCAGAGAGCCAAGAGGAGAGGGAGGTTTTGGCTATGATCCAATTTTCATCCCCCAGGGACTCGAGGTAACGGCCGCGGAATTGCCAGCAGAGGTGAAAAACTCAATGAGTCACAGGTTTTTGGCTCTATCTCAACTTGCGGAGTTTTTGCGGCGCCCCCAGTAGGATTCGAACCTACGCACCCGCCTCCGGAGAGCGGTGCTCTATCCCCTGAGCTATGGGGGCCGGCGAGAAAACTCTAACACCGCCCGTTCTAAGTTAGACTTAGAGGCTCGAGCTGAGGATTATCTTGACCCCGGAACAACTTTCAGAAATTATCGCCCGCGCTGTTTTGAGCATGGCGGAGAAAAAGGGCTACCAGATTCAGCTTCCCGAAAAAATTGTCGTGGAGAGGCCCAAAAACCGCGAGCATGGTGACTGGTCGACAAATATTGCCATGCAACTTTCCAAACAGGCGGGAACCAACCCAAGAGAGTTTGCGCAAAATCTAGTTCAGGAGCTAGCCGATACTGAAGGCATCAGCAAATTGGAGATTGCTGGACCAGGTTTTCTAAACATCTTTTTGGATACTGCTTCGGCAGCGTCGATCTTGCCAGAGGTGGTGGGCGCGGGAGCAAGCTTTGGAGCAGGGGATTCTTACTCGGGGCAGAAACTAAATCTCGAGTTTGTTTCTGCAAATCCAACCGGTCCAATTCACCTGGGAGGCACTCGATGGGCAGCTATGGGGGATTCGCTAGCGAGAATCTTGGAGTTTCAAGGAGCCGAGGTGATTCGTGAGTACTACTTCAACGATCACGGTGCGCAAATCGATCGCTTTGCTAGGTCGCTTTACTCTTCCGCCAAGTCTTTGCCGGCTCCCGAGGATGGATACGGTGGGCAATATATCCAGGACATAGCTCAGCGTGTTATTGAAAGCCACGGAGAAGCGGTCCTAGAGCTTCCGGAAGATCAGGCTCTTGAGACATTTAGGGCTGAAGGGGTGGAGTTGATGTTCACCGACATCAAGACTTCTCTGGCAAGTTTTGGGGTGGAGTTTGATGTCTACTTTCACGAAAACTCGCTGCACGAATCAAACGCGGTGAACCGAGCAATCGAACGCCTAAGAGCCAATGGTCACATTTTCGAAAAAGACGGGGCAGTTTGGCTTAGGTCAACTGAATTCGGAGACGACAACGACAGAGTTGTAATTAAAAGTGATGGTGAACCGGCCTATATCGCAGGCGACCTCGCTTACTACCTGGACAAGCGAGAGCGTGGATTCGATAAAGCAATAATCATGCTCGGGGCCGATCATCATGGATATGTTCAGCGAATGATGGCGATGTGCGCGGCATTTGGCGATAAGCCGGGGGAGAACCTAGAAATTCTCATCGGTCAAATGGTCAACCTGGTCAAAGACGGAAAGCCTGTTCGCATGAGCAAGCGGGCTGGGACAGTTGTCACACTGGAAGATTTGGTCGATGCAGTTGGTAACGATGCGGCAAGATATGCGCTTACCAGGTCGAGCGCCAACTCTAATCTCGATATTGATCTTGACCTGTTGGCAAAACAAACCAACGACAACCCAGTTTTTTATGTTCAGTATGCACATGCAAGAACTATCCAGGTCAGAAATAATGCCGAAAGTTTTGGCATAAGCGATGAAAGATTTGACCCCGCCCTGCTTGACCACCCGACTGAAAATTCGTTGATTGCAAAAATTGCAGAGTTTCCAGCTGTAGTGAAAATAGCTGCTGAAAACCGTGAACCCCACAGAATCGCCCGGTATCTTGAGGAGCTCGCTGGCAACTATCACCGCTGGTATGACGCATGCAGGGTTACACCGTTGGCCGGCAAAGATGTCGAACCAATTCACGATTCAAGACTCGTATTGAATTCGGCGACCACTGTTGTTTTGTCAAATGGTTTGAGATTATTGGGTGTCAGTGCCCCAGAACGGATGTGACTTGAAAAACCCGCTAGCTCCAGAATGGCTTCGAACTCCGACGGACTTAAATCTGTTGCCGGAGAGGATTTGGCCTGCCAGCGTGAAAAGAGACGGCACCGGGGAGATGCAAATTGGCGGTGTTGGAGTTGGTGAGCTCGCGAGCAAATATGGAACACCTCTTTACGTAATCGATGAGGATGAATTTCGCAATCGCCTGAACCTTTTGAATAGAGCTTTTTCTGCTCCTGCTAGAGATTTGGGGATTAGCGTCCGCATGTATTATGCGGCGAAAGCCCTGTTGACAACTGAAATTGCTCGCTGGGTCCATCAGGAAGGCTATTCGATTGACGTTGCAAGCGGCGGGGAGTTGGCAGTTGCTCTCGCTGCGGGCTTCGAGGGTGCCAAAATTGGAATGCATGGGAACAATAAATCCCTCAGCGAGATAAGTCGAGCGGTATCCAACGGAGTTAACTCGATTGTTATTGATTCAGAACTCGAAATTGAGCGAATAGCTTCGATCGCTGAGAGCAATTCAGTTGTCCAGGGCGTTCGACTCAGAGTGAATAGCGGCGTGCATGCTTCGACTCACGATTTTTTGGCAACTGCCAGGGAAGATCAAAAATTTGGGGTCCCCATTGAGCAAGTGGAGTCCTTGGTGGAGACCATTCGATCACACTCTTCACTAAAGTTTTTAGGCCTTCACTCACATATTGGCTCGCAGATTTTTGTTGTGGATGGGTTTATCGAGGCAGCCCGCAGGCTACTTGAGCTTCATGCCAAGCTGTCGGCGAAAGGTGAAATCCCAGAACTAAACCTGGGTGGTGGATTCGGAATTGCCTATGTTGAAAATGACAGGCCTCTGAACATAAAAGAGCTGGCCGAGAGAATTATTTCCAATGTTGCGTCTATTTCAGCCGAGCTTGGAATTGAACCTCCCAACCTTTGTTTTGAGCCAGGAAGAATCATCGCCGGGCCAAGCGGAGTGACGTTATATAACGTCGGGACCCTTAAAGATGTAGAAGTGACCGTAGACGGAAAAACCGCCATTCGCAGGTATGTTTCTGTTGACGGGGGAATGAGTGACAACCTACGAAGCAGTCTTTACGGAGCCGAATATTCAGCTTCGCTCGCTAGTCGCGCAACTGCCGCAGAGCCTGTTTTGGCCCGAGTGGTCGGTAAACACTGCGAGAGTGGAGACATCGTTGTGAATAACACCTATCTGCCATCGGATCTGGCAATCAATGAATTGATTGCCGTTCCTGCAACAGGCGCCTACTGCTATTCGCTAGCATCTAACTACAACTATTTGGGAAGACCGCCAATCGCAAGTGTGCGCGGTGGTGAATCAAGACTTTTGGTAAGAGGAGAGACCGAGCAAGACATGCTCGCTCGTGATGAGGGTTACAGAACGGAACTTATTGATGAGAGCTGATTACAGACCAATCCGGATTGGTCTGCTTGGAGCCGGTTCCGTTGGGTCACAGGTTTTCAAGCTAATCCAAGAGGATGCCGATGAATTGGCTAACAGAATTGGCGCTCAACTGCAGATTTCTGGGGTGCTGGTTAGATCATTGGACGCATCAAGGGATTATTCGATACCCAAAGAATTTCTAACTACCGATGCCGAGTCAGTAATTTTGGGCTCAGACATAGTCGTTGAGTTGATTGGTGGAATCCAGCCAGCTTTGGACTACGTTCGCATGGCTTTGGAGTCTGGTAGTGATGTTGTGACTGCAAACAAAGCTTTGCTGGCGAACCATGGACCCGAGATTTTTGAACTGGCGGAGCGTGTAGGAGCTCAGGTTTACTACGAAGCAAGCGTCGCGGGAGCTATCCCCATAATTAGACCGCTGAGAGAGTCGCTGGCGGGCGACACCGTTACTCGCATCATGGGAATCGTCAACGGAACCACAAACTTTATTTTGGATCAGATGGAATCAACCGGTGCAAGTTTTGACGCGGCGCTGGAGCAAGCGCAGCAGCTTGGTTATGCCGAGGCAGATCCCACCGCGGATGTGGGCGGGTTTGACGCAGCTGCAAAGGCCGCAATTCTCTCATCGTTGGCATTCCATACCGAGGTTCATATAGACGATGTCTATACCGAGGGAATTGAAAAGATAACTCAGTTAGATATTGAGTCGGCCAAAGATGCTGGCTACACAGTAAAGCTGTTGGCTGTGTGCGAGCGAGTTGACGATGATTCAATTGCTGCCAGGGTGCATCCAACTCTTATACCCCAGACCCACCCTCTAGCCAGTGTCAGGGGAGCTTTCAATGCGGTTTTTGTTGAAAGTGAGGCAAGCGGCGAACTAATGTTCTACGGTGCTGGAGCTGGCGGGATTGAAACTGCTAGCGCAGTTTTGGGCGATGTGGTTATGGCTGCAAAACGTCACCTCGGCGGGGGTTCAACCCTGAACGAGTCGACCCATGCGAAGCTTTCGATCCTGCCGATTGAAGATATTGTCACTCGTTACCAAGTGTCCTTAGAAGTGAAAGATGAACCGGGTGTATTGGCTGTAATTGCCTCAATGTTTGCCGAGCTTGAAATCAGCGTTGAAACTTTGGAGCAGTCCACCATCGACTCAGAAAGCGAAACTGTTTTGTTGACCGTTATCACTCACGAAACAAGCGAACGAAGTTTACAAAAACTG
The DNA here is from genome assembly GCA_913060985.1 of uncultured Micrococcales bacterium. Lineage (GTDB taxonomy): Bacteria > Actinomycetota > Actinomycetes > Actinomycetales > Microbacteriaceae > CAJXVY01. The sequence goes on from CAJXTQ010000004.1 coordinate 18,720, forward strand.
ATTGAGAAGCTGAACCAGAGTGAGGTCGTGGCTGAGTTCAAGGGCCAAGTGAGAGTGGAGGGTGTGTAAATGGCACATCAGTGGCGCGGAGTTATTCGCGAATACGCAGATAGGTTGAACTGGAGCGATAGTGATCCGGTTGTAACCCTGGGTGAGGGCGGCACTCCGCTGATAGATGCCCCGGCACTTGCAAAACTTCTGGACGTTGGCGAGGTCTACCTGAAGTTTGAGGGAATGAACCCAACCGGTTCATTCAAAGATCGAGGGATGACAACCGCAGTCAGTAAAGCTTTGGGTAGAGGTGCAAAGGCGGTGGTTGCAGCTTCCACTGGAAACACTTCGGCAGCAGCCGCAGCTTATGCGACCAAGGCGGGAATGCAGAGCGTGGTTCTGGTCCCGAATGGAAAGATTGCCTACGGAAAACTAAGTCAAGCAATTGCTCATAAAGCGCAGATTATCCAGGTGAAGGGTAATTTCGATGACTGTTTGTCGATTGCCAGAGAGTTGGATGAGAACTATCCGGTGTTTTTGGTCAACTCGGTAAACCCAGATCGACTGATGGGTCAAAAAACTGCAAGTTTTGAAGTTGTAGATGTTTTGGGTAAAGAGCCCGATTTGCATGCGATGCCGCTTGGAAATGCAGGAAATATCTCCGCTTACCACCTCGGCTACACCGAAGAAATCAAAGAGGGAAGAATAAAAAAGTTCCCAAAGCTCTGGGGTGTTCAAGCGGAGGGCGCAGCCCCGTTTATCAAGGGCGCACCAGTTCAAAAGCCAGAAACGATTGCAACTGCAATTCGGATTGGTAATCCAGCCAGCTGGGATTTAGCTCAGCAGGCAAAGAAAGAAACCGATGGTAATTTCGCTTTCGCAACAGATAAAGAGCTGTTATGGATGCACAGGTTCCTATCCCAAGAGTGTGGTGTTTTTGTTGAACCCAGCAGCGCTGCAGGAGCCGCGGGACTTTTCAAACACAAAAAGCTGGGAGATCTTCCGAAAGTTGACACAGTGGTGATTACGGTCACCGGCCACGGTTTGAAAGACCCTGACTGGGCTTTGAAAGATGAGCGCGGGAGAAGAATCAAACCAAAGCGGGTCAGCGCCAACGCAGCCAGCGTTGCCAGTAGTTTGGGACTTGAGAAATCATGAAGGTAAACGTCCGCATACCCGCAACCAGCGCCAACCTTGGGCCTGGGTTTGACACTTTGGGGATTGCCCTGAATTACTATGACGAATACCAAGCGGAAACGATTGAATCCGGCTTAGAAATTGTGGTCCAAGGTGAGGGTAAAGGGGATATCCCAACAGATGAGAGCAATTTGGTCTTTAGGGCCCTTAGTTTGGTGTTTGAGCGAACCGGCGAGAAATTACCTGGGCTAAGACTCACAACCAATAACCAGATACCTCATGGCAGAGGCATGGGTTCATCCGGAGCCGCAGTAGCTGGAGGCATAATGTTGGCTGCCGGACTGCTGGGAAAACAGCATTCTTTCTCTGAGCAGCAGCTACTTGATTTTGCAACTGTCTTGGAAGGTCACCCGGATAACGTAGCGCCTGCTCTATTTGGTGGGATGACCATTGCCTGGACCGATTCCGAGGGTCCACACCACAAGCAACTCAGGGTTCACAGGGGAGTTTCGCCAATAGTGATGGTGCCGCCTAATCAGATGTCAACGAAGCTTGCAAGATCGCTGCAGCCTGAATCGGTTCCTCACGAGGATGCTGTTTTCAACCTGTCCAGATCGGCCTTGCTTGTTGCAGCGTTGATCTCCTCGCCGGAGCTTATGCTCCCGGCAACTGAGGACAGACTCCACCAGGACTACCGAGCCAGCGCTATGCCTGAGACACAGGAGTTGATTGTGAAGCTGAGGGAGCTGGGCCACCCTGCAGTTGTTAGTGGAGCCGGTCCTTCGGTGTTGATTTTGGAGCCAAACCCCCAAAAAAGACTCGAGGTCCAAGCTTTTGCCGAAAAGAATTATCCACATTGGCAGGTATTAATGTTGGCGGTTGACTCAAAAGGTGCTAGCGTAGAGGTGCACGAGGAATAGAGCGTTCGCTCACTGTGCGATTCAACTAAACCCCCCTGATGGCGTTCTGCCGGGGAAAAGAAAGAGTTATTTAGTTCATGGAAGAAACCGAACAGAAACAACCTGCGAGAAAAAGAACCACCGCGGCAAAGACGACAAAAGCAAAAGCCGAATCTGCAGAAGAAAAAAAGACTGAGACAAAGACTGATAGAGCTGAGCCTCAAACCGAGAGCAATCAAGATTCAGCCCCAGTGAAAACGGAGGAGAGTGGAGAGGCTAAGAAGCCCGCTCGCCGCCGGACCACTTCAAAAGCAAAGACCTCCGATTCAAATGACTCGGAAAAACCATCTGAAGAGAAGTCTGAAACTGCTTCGCAGGAGCAGCGCCAGGCCGAGGACAGCCAATCCGATCGTGAAGACAATGGTGAGAATCGTCGAGGCAATAACCGCAACCGTCGCAATCGATACCGTGATCGTCGCCGCGGGGGCGAGGATGTCGAGCCCGAAATCAGTGATGACGATGAGCTTATTCAGGTTGCTGGAATCCTGGATGTCTTGGATAACTATGCGTTTTTGCGAACCAGTGGTTACCTTCCCGGGCAAAACGATGTTTATGTCTCTTTGGGGCAGGTCAAGAAAAATGGCCTTCGCAAGGGAGATGCAGTTGTCGGTGTGATTAAGGCCCCCAAGGAGGGTGAGCCACAAAACAGTCGACAAAAATTCAATGCACTGGCCCGAGTTGATTCGGTCAATGGAATAGCTGTTGCTGAAATGACCGACAGGGTTGATTTCGCAAAGCTGACCCCTCTATACCCCGATGCACGCTTGCGACTGGAGACCGAGGCCAAGAAGCTCTCGACCAGAATTATTGACTTGGTCAGCCCGATTGGTAAGGGTCAACGAGGACTGATTGTTTCTCCTCCAAAAGCTGGAAAGACTTTGATTCTGCAGGCAATCGCCAACTCGATCACTGCAAATAACCCTGAGGTTCATTTGATGGTGGTCTTGGTTGATGAGCGGCCAGAAGAGGTGACGGATATGCAGCGAACCGTCAAGGGAGAGGTTATTGCCTCCACCTTTGACCGGCCAGCAGACGACCACACCACGGTTGCCGAACTGGCAATTGAGCGCGCAAAGCGACTGGTTGAAATGGGTCATGATGTTGTTGTGCTGCTGGACTCAATAACCAGACTTGGAAGGGCTTACAACCTGAGTGCTCCAGCCAGCGGCCGAATTCTTTCCGGTGGTGTTGACTCCTCTGCTCTTTACCCACCAAAGAAGTTCTTTGGAGCAGCCCGAAACATTGAAAACGGTGGATCATTGACTATCCTTGCCACCGCTTTGGTTGAGACTGGCTCGAAGATGGATGAGGTGATCTTCGAGGAGTTCAAGGGAACTGGAAACATGGAGCTAAGGCTTTCAAGAGCGCTTGCTGATAAGCGTATTTTCCCTGCGGTTGACATCAACGCCAGTGGAACAAGGCGCGAAGAGATGCTGATGAGTCCGCA
>CAJXTQ010000005.1 GCA_913060985.1 uncultured Micrococcales bacterium
AGGTTTAGGTGCGGGCACTAATTGCAGGTGGTGGAATCGCGCTGCTGATAACCCTCCTCACAACACCAGCGTGGATTTGGCTATTCAGAAAGCTTAACTGGGGACAGTTTGTAAGGGATGATGGCCCGGAGACCCACCACACAAAACGCGGAACTCCGACAATGGGTGGCCTAGTAATTATTGCTGGATCTGTAATCGGTTATTTCGCGGGAAAGCTACTCAACGGCGAGACCCCATCCGTTACAGCTCTTCTAGTTCTGTTTATGATGGTTGGGCTTGGCCTGGTTGGATTTATTGATGATCTGTTGAAAGTTAGGAATCAAAGATCCTTGGGGCTAACAGGGTGGACAAAAATTGCCCTGCAAGGTCTCGTTGCCGCAGCTTTTGCCGTTTTGGCCCTGCAGTTTCCGAATGCTAGGGGGCTTACTCCCGCCTCAACCTCTATTTCACTGTTTCGAGACCTGCCAATAGATCTATTTATTTGGGGGAGCGCTATTGGCACGGTCTTATTTATTGCATGGACGTATTTGCTAGTTGCGAGCGCATCCAATGGGGTGAATATTGCCGATGGGCTTGACGGGCTTGCAACAGGAGCCTCGATTTTTGCTATTGGTGCCTACGTTGTCATCGGTTTTTGGCAATTCAACCAGGCCTGCGCAACAGCACTTGAACCAAATTGCTATCAGGTGAGAGATCCTTTGGATATAGCTGTGGTGGCAGCGGCCATAGTTGGCGCTTGCATCGGCTTTTTGTGGTGGAATACTTCACCTGCCCAGTTATTTATGGGGGACACTGGCTCACTGGCTCTGGGTGGAGCGCTGGCAGCACTGGCAATAGTTTCAAGGACTGAGCTGCTGCTGATTTTGATTGGTGGATTGTTTGTCATCGTCACCGGCTCGGTTGTTTTGCAAAGAGGTTATTTCAAACTGACCAAGTGGCGAACGGGAACTGGCAAGCGAATATTTTTGATGTCACCGCTTCACCACCACTTCGAACTTAAGGGTTGGCAGGAAATCACTGTTGTGGTGAGGTTTTGGATTATCGGCGGACTATCGGTTGCAGCAGGCGTTGGGTTGTTCTATGCCGAATGGATTTATGGATTATGAGATTTGAGGGCTGGGGCGGAGATTGGGACGGCCGCGTCGCGGTATTTGGACTGAGCAGTTCAGGTTTCAGCGCTGCCGACACCCTGATTGAGCTAGGGAGCAAGGTAAGGGTTTTTGCAAAAACCGCCGAAGAGAACTATCGAGAATTACTGGACGTAATTGGTGGTGAATTGGTCGCAGATGATGAGGACACTGAATCTTTTGACGACTTTGATCCTGAGCTGGTTGTCACCTCGCCAGGTTTTAGTCCTAGTCATCCGCTGATTGCTCACGCAATTTCTAAAGAGATTCCAATTTGGACCGACATTGACCTCGCCTGGAGGTTGCGAGACAAGCAACCGGGCGCAAAGTGGATCACCGTCACCGGCACAAATGGAAAAACCACAACAGTTGAGCTGATTACCCACATTTTGCAGACAGCTGGGAAAAAAGCGGTTGCCTGCGGAAACATAGGTAATCCAATACTTAACCCGCTGAGGGAGCCGGTGGAGTTTGATTTTTTGGTAGTTGAGCTATCCAGCTTCCAGCTGCATTACCTTTCTGAGCTCTCTCCAGTCAGCTCGGCCTTTCTAAACATTGCCGATGACCATATCGATTGGCACGGGGATTTTGAAAGTTATCTGTCGGCTAAGTCGAAGATATACGAAAACACCCAAGTTGCCGCTATTTACAACGCTGAGGATAAAAACACTGAGAGAGCCTTGGAGAATGCCGAGGTCATAGAAGGGTGCAGGGCGATTGGTTTTAGCCTAGCCACGCCAGCTGTCAGCATGGTCGGCTACGTCGAGGATGTTCTTGCTGACAGGGCATTCCTTGCAGACAGGGCACACAACGCTCTGGAAATTGCAACTCACGAGCAAATTTCCCAAATTGCCCCAATCAGTGTTCACCTGCTTCAAAATGTTGCGGCAGCGGCCGCCGTGACTCGATCAGTGGATGTTGAGCCCGCCTTTATCCGAGATGCAATATTAAGTTTCAGCCCGTCGGCCCATAGAAACCAATACTTGGGCGAGAAAAGTGGCGTCAGGTTTATAAATGATTCAAAAGCCACCAACGCTCACGCAGCCCTGGCAGCGCTTGCCTCCCTTGAGCGGGTGGTATGGATAGCAGGGGGAGACTTCAAGGGAGTTGACCCAACCGATTTGGTGTCAAAAATTGCAAGTCAGCTGAAATCCGTTGTTTTGATAGGAAAAGACCAGTCAGCTCTGAGTCAGGCTTTGGACATTCATGCTTCAGATGTTGAGGTTGTCTCTGTTGCTGATCAAGCAGATGTTATGCAGGCGGCCGTTGAAAAGGCTTTTGAGCTTGCAGAGATTGGCGACACGGTGCTGTTATCTCCCGCTGCCGCAAGTTTTGACCAGTTTGATAGTTATCAGCACCGTGGCGAGATGTTTATTCGTGCCTTTGAGAGATTGGAGGGAAATTGATTCGCAACGAATCCAAACCCTTTTATTTTTTGCTAGGGCTGACACTTTTGTTGGTAATTTTTGGGCTGGTTATGGTCGCCAGCGCCAGTGCTGTTGATTCGCTTCGTCAAACCAATTCCGCCTATAACGTGTTTGGGCGACAAGCAATTTATGCCGGGATAGGCCTGACCGTAATGCTGGTGGTGTCAAGGGTTCCGGTTTCCTGGATTCGTACTCTTGCTCCAGCGGCTTTGTTCTCAACTTTGGTTCTGCAAATACTGACAGTGATCTTTGGTGCTGACATCAATGGAAACAGAAACTGGCTTGAAATCGGACCAATTACCCTGCAGCCCAGTGAATTTCTAAAACTTGGATTGATTATGGCCACGGCAGCAATTATTGCCAGCAACTTTCACAATCGGGAAAATTTCAGGACATGGCTTGTACCGATGGGTTTTTTGGCTATTTCGCTTGGATTGGTTGCTGGCTTCGGTCGAGATGTTGGAACGGGAATAGTAATTGCGGTATTGGGCGTAGGCATGTTCGCACTTGCCGGAATGCGTTGGAGTCATTTACTGAGTGTTGTAGCCATTGGGTCCGTATTGGGTGTGGGCGCAATCATGTCCTCTGCTAGCCGCTCCGCTAGGTTTCAAGCATGGCTCTTTCCTGATTCGGCAGACCCCATGGGTGTCAGGTGGCAGTACGAGCACGGGACCTGGGCATTGGCCGCTGGTGGATTATTCGGAACCGGTTTGGGCAAATCTAAACTCAAGTGGTCATGGATTCCAGAGGTTGAAAATGACTTTATATTCGCAATCATTGGTGAAGAGCTCGGCCTTATAGGTGCTTTCGGCGTCGTTGCCTTATTTATTGCACTGGCGGTGACTTTTATGGTGCTTATTCACAAAAACAACGACCCGTTCCAAATGCTGGTCATCGGCGGGGTGATGACCTGGATAATCATGCAGGCATTTATTAATATCTCAGTGGTTTTGGGAGCTCTTCCTGTTCTGGGAGTTCCCTTGCCCCTTATCTCCGCAGGAGGATCATCGCTAATTGCCACACTTGGAGCAATTGGCGTGGTTCTCGCAATTGAAAGATCGAGGCATGCGGCAGAGCTGAAGTCGAAGAAGTTGGTCAAGGCTTGAAGTTTTTACTGGCGGGAGGCGGAACCGCAGGGCATGTGAATCCGCTCTTGGCTACTGCAGATCATTTGGCAGATTTAGGCCACCAGATTGAGGTAGTGGGAACCAAAGAGGGCCTTGAGTCAAGGCTTGTCCCAGAGCGGGGCTATAAATTGAGTTTTATCCCCAAACTTCCGTTCCCAAGAAAACTCAGTCTTAGCCTGCTGATTTTTCCATTCAGGTTTTTGGCAATTGCCTTCAGCCTGAGAAAGCGGGTTAGAGCCTGTGACTGCGTCATTGGCTTCGGGGGATATGTCTCTGCCCCTGTCTATTTGGCTGCAAAACTTTTCTCAAAGCCACTTGTAATTCATGAGGCAAATGCCCTACCGGGAATAGCAAACAAGTTTGGCTCAAGGTTCACAAGCCACGTTGCAACAAGCTTTCCAGGAAAACTAAAGGGACGCATGATTGGCGTCCCTCTAAGAGCAGAGATACCAGCCAGCAAGGATTACGACATTCAGCAAGCGCGGGTTGAACTGGGCTTAGATCCGTCAAAGCCGGTGTTGTTAGTTACTGGCGGCTCGCAGGGTGCCCAAAGGATAAACAAGGCTGTTATTGAGGCTAGCCAGAAACTGAAAGATGCGGGGGTTCAGGTTTATCACATTGCCGGCCAGAACAACGATCTGGCAGAGAAGATCTCTGATGGTTATGTTCGAGTTGGATATTGCAACCGCATGGAACTTGCAATTCGGGCCAGTGATTTTGCGATTAGCAGAGCGGGTGCTGCAACGGTCAGCGAGCTAACCGCTCTGGGGGTGCCGGCGCTATTCATCCCTTATCCAGTAGGTAACGGGGAGCAGAGATACAACGTCGCGCAACTGGTGGAATCAGAGGCGGCACTTATGGTGGAGGATAAAGACTTTGATGCGGAGTACATAAACCGCGAGTTGATCCCGATTCTCAGCTCAAAGAAGAAACTTTCGGAGATGGGTCGGAAAATGCAGTCTTTTGGCAAGCTAGACGCCACTGAGAAATTGGTGGAAATGGCTCTGGAGGCAATTAAGTGATTAGTCCTGATTTTTCGGTGAAAGTTCCCGCAGAGCTGGGACGCGTTCACTTTATTGGCATCGGCGGGTCAGGCATGAGCGGCTTGGCTCGGTTGCTAATAAAATCTGGTCATAAAGTGACAGGCAGTGATGTTCGTGGAAGCGGCAATATTGACTCGCTAATCGAGCTTGGCGCCAGAATCCATATCGGTCACGATGCCAACAACTTGGGGGATGCCGACACTGTAGTTGTAACAGGAGCGCTATGGCAGGACAACCCGGAGTATCAAAAGGCGCTGCAGCTTGGCTTGCCGGTATTGCACCGTGCCGTCTTACTATCAAGCATCGCTAGCTCACACAGGCTGATAGCCGTAGCTGGAGCACACGGCAAAACAACCACGACAGGGATGATCATTACCGCCTTGAGGTCGCTTGGCGCCGACCCAAGTTTCGTCAATGGCGGGGTAATTGTTGAATATGGGCTCAGTAGCGACTATGGCAACGGGGAGCTATTTGTCATCGAGGCGGATGAATCAGACGGGTCTTTTCTGCACTATGACACAGACATTGCAGTTATTACCAATGTCGATGCCGACCACCTAGATCACTACGGTTCAAGTGATGCGTTTTTCGAGGCTTTCGACACTTTTGCCTCTAACGCCAATGAATTTGCTGTGATTAATTCCTCTGATGCGGGATGCCAGAAACTTTCAGTTGGCAAAAAGCCTGGAACCATTGGCTTTGGCTACCAGAACTCCGAAATTCAGATTTTTGATGTTGACGCATCTGGGCCAAAGGTTTCTTTTTCAGTCAATTACGGCGAAAGCTCTCAGAAACTCGAGTTGAATATTGCCGGTGAGCATAATGCTCAAAACGCTGCAGCAGCGATTTCAGTTTTGGTGGGTCTAGGTTTTGGCTTTGAGCAATCCTGTCAGGCGGTTGCTGATTACCAGGGGGCGGAGCGAAGGTTTGAACTTCACGGAGAGGTGCGCGGAGTGAGGGTCTATGACGACTTCGCTCACCACCCAACAGAGGTAGAGGCTGCGCTAGAGGGCGCCAGGGCATCTAATCCCGGCGGGCGTTTGATTACCGTTTTTCAACCCCACCTCTTTAGTCGCACTCGAATTTTTCAAAAGGAATTTGCCGAGGTTCTCTCTTTGAGCGATGAGGTTGTGATCACTGATATTTATCCTGCGAGAGAAGATCCTGAGCCCGGTGTCACCGGAGAGTTAATTGTGAATCACTTCCAGAATAAGCAGAAGGTGCACTACCTTCCCGAATGGTCAAGTGTTGCCGATTATGTATCCAAGTTAGCCATTGAGGGCGACTTCGTGATCACGATGGGGTGTGGCGATATCTACAAAATGTGCCCTGAACTTCTGGAGTCTTTGGAGAAATAGTGGGTGATCAGAAAAGGCAGCTGAAAACACTGCGTAAACAGGCCAGGCTTCAAAAAAAGCTAGCCAAGAAAGAAGCCGGCGGTTATTTGGCTAGCCGAATCCTGGCAGGCTCTCTGCTGACTGGCTTCATAGCACTACTCGGACTGGTTTTAGCGACTTTTCAAACTCCGCTCCTTGCAATTGAAAGAATAAATTTCGAGGGAAATCAGCTGATTACCGAGCAAGAGCTTTCGGCTGCGACGGCTAATTTGCTTGGGCAGCCACTGACTACCGTCAGTGATGCGCAGGTGGAACAAATGCTCTCCCAGTTTTCAACTGTTGAATCCTTTGCAATTCAATCAAGGCCACCTCACGAGTTGGTCATCAGAATCAGAGAGCGTCAACCAATTGCGACTGTCATAACTAGTGAAGGGCAATTTATCTTTGACGCGGCGGGAGTTCGTCTAAGCCCATTTTCAGGGGAACAAATACCCAGGGTGGTGGTAGTTGATGATCCAGCAGAATCCCCCAAGTACAGATCTGCCGTAGATGTCCTCTTGTCCCTTCCGCTCGGTCTTTATCGCGAGGTATCGCTTGTAACGCTAAACAGTCAAGACAGCGTTGAGTTATCACTCAGGGATGGCACAAGAGTAATTTGGGGCGATGATTCGGATGCGGTTCTAAAGCACGAGGTTTTGCAAACTCTTATTGCGAATCAGACTGAACAGGTAGATTTTGACGTCAGCGCACCTTTGGCACCGGTAGTTGTTTACCGAGATTTCTAAAAGGGTTAATTTTTTACCGCAACACGCCCGAGCTCCTGACGGGGTTAGTTGCCCACAGGGCCTACCTTTTTCGCGCATCCAAAAAGGATGCATTGAGCCTAAACCTAAGGTAAAGGTTCAAGGTTTTTAGGGTTTGGAGGAGTTCCGTGGCAGAGAGTCTCAACCACAGGGCCGTTATCAAGGTTGTTGGAGTTGGCGGTGGTGGGGTTAATGCCCTCAACCGCATGATTCAAGCAGGTCTAAAGGGCGTTGAATTTGTAGCTATCAACACAGACAGTCAAGCGCTGCTCATGAGCGATGCTGACGTCAAGCTTGATATTGGCCGAGACATCACCAGGGGACTGGGTGCCGGAGCTGACCCCGAGGTGGGGCGTCGAGCAGCGGAAGATCACGCTGATGAAATTGAAGTGGCTCTTCGGGGGAGTGACATGGTGTTCGTTACCGCTGGAGAAGGTGGAGGGACCGGCACCGGGGCCGCACCGGTTGTGGCAAAGATTTCAAAACAACTCGGCGCACTAACTGTTGGTGTTGTGACCAGACCCTTCAACTTCGAAGGAAAACGTCGGGCTGTGCAAGCCGAGGACGGCATCAAGGTTCTAAGCGGTGAGGTGGACACACTGATAGTGGTTCCAAACCAGAGATTGCTGGAGATGACCAACAAAAATATCAGTGCCGTCGAGGCATTCTTCACCGCAGATGACGTTCTTCGTGCGGGAGTTCAGGGAATCAGTGAATTGATTATCATTCCGGGGCTGATAAACCTTGATTTTGCGGACGTGAAATCTGTAATGCAAAATGCGGGCAGTGCGTTGATGGGAATCGGAACCGCAAAGGGTGAAGATCGGGCCATAAGAGCGAGTGAAATCGCTGTCTCATCTCCTTTGCTGGAGGCAAGCATTGAGGGGGCACACGGTGTTCTGCTGCTCATTCAAGGCGCCAGTGATATTGGTTTGCACGAGATTGATGAAGCGGCCAGGTTGGTCCAAGAAGCGGTCAACCCAGAGGCGAACATAATCTTTGGTGCAAACATCGACGACACCTTGGGTGATGAAGTTCGGATCACTGTGATTGCCGCTGGTTTCGACACCGAGGGTCTTCCCAAAAAGGATTACAGCAGGGAGATAGGTGCTGCCGCTCTTGCTTCGGTGGGTGCTGAAATCATGAACGACGCTCCGGATGAAGAAGAAGTAGCCCAAGACGAATTCGACATTGAGCCGGTTGAACTCGAAATTGAAGAGCCAACCTTTGAAGAGCAACCAGAGCCTGAGAAGGAAAAGGTGAACTCCAAGCGAGATGACTCTTGGGGTGACGACCTGGATATTCCAGATTTCTTGTCTTGAACCTAGAGCAGAGATTGCGGGCGGTCCGTGACCGGATAGCTGCGGCATCAAAAGCTGCCAGCAGGGACCAGCCAACCCTGGTTGTTGTTACAAAGAATCACCCGGTGGACCTTGTGCGGGAGCTTTACGATCTAGGTGAGCGAGATTTTGGTGAGAATCGTGATCAGGAAGCATCTCTCAAGGCAATGGATTTTACCCCAGGTCAAAACGACTACCGATGGCACTTCATTGGGCAGTTGCAATCAAATAAGGTCAAATCAGTATTGAACTACGCCGGTTTTTTGCACTCACTGGATCGGCAGTCTTTACTCAAAGAGCTAGCGAAGAGGGAAGCCAACCTGAAGGTCTTTATCCAGATGAACTTGACCGATGATCCCAATCGGGGAGGAATAAACCCTGAGGACTTGGTGGCTTTTGCTAATCAGGTAATGGAGGTTAGTAGCCTGGAGTTAATCGGAGTTATGGCAGTTGGAGGGCTGGATGTTGAGCCAGAGCGCGAATTTGAAAGAGTTGCAAGCGCCAGCCAAATTCTGCAGACAGTGAATCCGGAAGCTAATCAAATCTCAGCAGGGATGAGTGGTGATTTTGAGCAGGCTATTGCTTACGGAGCGACACACCTCAGGATTGGGAGCCTAATTACTGGCAACAGCCACTGAAGCGAATACTCTTGTATGTGACTAGGAGGATAAATGGGCGCGTGGGACAGTTTTATGAGTTTTTTGGGCTTTTCGCAGTCCGAGAATCAGGCCAAGCCCGAGCAGGTCACTTCCAGACCAAAGCCGCAGCCATCAAAGCCAGTCAGAAAGTCCAGTGGCGACATGAGTGACATATACACAATTGAGGCCAAAGAGTACGCAGACGCCAAAGATATCGCGGAGGTTTTCCGCCAGGGTGTCCCAGTGATTGTCAACATAGGTGACATGAGCGAGGCCGACGCCAAACGCATCCTTGATTTCATGCTTGGCCTCAAAGCGGGCCTTGAGGGCCACCTAAAGCGGGTTACGCCCAAGGTTTTTGTGCTCAGCCCCACAAACGTGAATGTCAATCATGGTGAGGAGTCCTCAGAGGAAGAGGAAGAGCTCCTAAGCTAAATGGAACTACTAATTTCGCTACTGCTTCTAGCCCTCGATATCTATTGGTGGGTTTTGATTATCAGGCTGATTTCCGATTTGGTAATGAGTTTTTCCAGAGGGTGGAGACCTTCGGGCATCCTGGTTCCAATTCTTGAGGTCGTTTATACCCTTACCGATCCACCGCTTAGGTTTATTCGTCGATTCATTCCACCGCTGAATTTGGGAGGAATATCCCTCGATTTCGCCTTCATTATCGTGCTTATCGGCATATCGATTCTGCAGTCGATTTTGGCAGGTTTCTTATTTTGATTTAAACTTCTAAACTGGAACTTTGAGTTCTGAGAAAGTAGTGAGGCTGCTATGGCACTAACACCCGAAGACGTGGTGAGCAAAAGGTTTACAACCACCAAATTCCGTGACGGTTACGACCAGGACGAGGTTGATGATTTCCTGGACGAGGTAGTCGAGGAAATGCGTCGCCTTACAAAAGAGAATGAAGAGCTTCGCAGTGGAGGCAGTGTTCCAGCTCCGGTTGCTGAGTACCAGCCACCAAAAATTGATACCACGACACCTGAGGGTGGCACCCCTGAAGAGTCCAGTCACAATCTTCTAGCCTTGGCCCGTAAACTCCACGAGCAGCACGTCAGTGAGGGTGTAGCCAAGCGTGATGAGCTGGTTCAAGAGGGTCAAGAGACTGCCAACAGGCTAGTTCGAGAAGCAGAGAATCAAGTTCGGCAGGAACTTGCAAAGCTTGAAACAGAGCGCTCCTCTGTTGAAACCGAGATTCGTGAACTGAAAGAATTTGAAACTCGCTACCGCCGTGAGCTCCGCGAATACATCGAGGGACAACTTTCCACCCTGGATGTAAATAAGCCAACTCAGACGGATAATGCGGACGAGGAGTAATACCTACGTAGTTTTAGGTATTGCTCTTTTTATCCTTTTTCTCGATCAGCTTTCAAAGTTCCTCATCGAGGATCGACTGGCACCTGGGGAGTCAATCAATGTAATCGGTGAACTTCTAAGATTCACCCTTGTTTACAACGACTCAGCGGCATTCTCTCTTGGCGTGGGGGCAACCTGGCCGCTAACGATAATTAGTGCAATAGCGGTTTTGGCACTGATTTGGTTTGGTCCGCGAAGTAAAACCACTATCTGGCTAATTATTTCTGGCTTCGTTTTAGGCGGAGCAACTGGCAACCTGGTGGATCGACTATTCCGAGAGCCGGGTTTTGCAAACGGCCATGTTGTGGATTTCTTACAGATCCCATTTAACTTTCCGATATTTAATCTGGCGGACTCTTTTGTGGTTGTCGGAGTGGCGCTGGCTTTAATCCAAACCTTTAGAGGTGACGAACTTGGCGGCGGTAAATGATTTTCACGGTTCCTGAAGAACTGGATGGAATCAGAGCAGATAGTGGGCTTGCAAAGATAAGCGGGCTATCAAGAGCCAAAATTACCGATGCCATTACTATCGGGGATGTCTTGATTGATGGTAAGCCTTGCGACAAATCAGCACCTTTGAAAACCGGTCAACTGGTTGAGATCAGTCTTTCCTCTAAACCAACCCTGGAGTTGAAACCAATTTCAGATGAACGCTTGAAGGTGGTTTTTGAAGATGAGGCAATAGTGGTTATCGACAAGCCCGCGGGTGTTGTTTCTCATCCGACAGTAGGTTTTGATGGACCAAGTGTTCCCGAGATTCTCCTGGCCAGAGGAATTGAGCTATCCACCAGCGGTGCAAGTGAAAGACAAGGAATTGTGCAGAGGTTGGATGTTGGAACCAGCGGGCTTATGACATTGGCTAAAAGTGAGCGCAGCTACAGCACGCTAAAGCAGATGTTTAGAGACCGAGAGGTGAAAAAAACCTACCACGCAATAGTCCAAGGCCATCTCGATCCCTCCAGTGGCACTATCGATTCACCAATAGCAAGATCGACAAAACACGAGTACAAATTTCGTGTGGCGGCAGATGGAAAACCCTCTGTCACCCACTACGACACGCTTGAGGTTTTTCCTGGCGCAACTTTGGTTGAGGTTGGGTTGGAGACCGGAAGAACTCATCAGATTAGAGTCCATTTTGACGCTTTCAGGCACCCTCTTGTTGGGGACGATCTTTATGGCGCAAACCCAAAGCTTGCAGCCAAGTTGGGGTTGACTAGGCAATGGTTACACGCCACAGCTTTGGAGTTCAAGCACCCAATATCAGGTGAGCTGGTCAGGTTTGAAAGTGAATACCCGGATGATTTGTCAAACTCACTCTCAATTTTGAGATCCTCGAGCATAAGTTTTAACTAAGTTTGGGCGTGGAGAATAAAGCCACGAACATAACTGCTTTAGGTTAGTGATACGTATATGGAGGTGAAGTGAGCAAAGATAATTTTGTCCACCTCCACTGCCACACAGAGTATTCAATGCTTGACGGTGCAGCTCGAATAGGTGAGCTTGTGAATACCGCAGCCGAGCAAAACATGCCCGCGATAGCGATAACCGACCATGGAAATAACTTCGGGGCTTACGAGTTTTGGAAACAGGCCAGCGCTGCCGGAATAAAGCCGATTATTGGCCTCGAAGCCTATATGACCCCAGGAACAGGAAGTCGAAAAGAGAAGACCCGTGTGAAGTGGGCAGAGGGTGGTCAGGATGACGTGAGTGCTAGTGGCGCCTACACCCACATGACACTTTTGAGCACCGACAACCAATCGATGCAAAACCTTTTCCGAATGAGCTCGCAGGCTTCTTTGGACGGTTTCTATTTCAAGCCAAGAATTGACATGGAGCTGATAGAGAAATATGGCACAGGCCTTATCGGGACAAGCGGCTGCGCAAGTGGTGAGGTGCAAACCAGACTCCGGTTGGGCCAGTATCAAGAGGCTCGTGAGGCAGCAGCCAGGATGCGTGATGCGCTTGGAAAAGAGAACTACTTCATTGAGCTGATGGATCATGGCATAGACATCGAAACTCGAGTCATGGCAGATCTAATTCAGCTAGCCAAAGATCTTGATATTCCGCTGCTTGCTACCAATGATCTTCATTACACAAAAAAGGACGACTGGGAGGCGCACGAAGCTCTCCTGAGCGTTCAGTCCGGGTCTAATCTCTATGACCCGAACAGGTTCAAGTTTGATTCCCAAGAGTTCTACTTAAAGTCCGCCCAAGAAATGCGGGAGATATTCAGAGATTATCCAGAGGCGTGCGATAACACTTTGTTGGTTGCTGAACGTTGCGAGATCAGCTTCGAAAAACGCGACTTGATGCCGAGATTTCCAACTCCGGAGGGGGAGAGCGAGGCAAGTTGGTTTGAGAAGGAAGTCTGGAAGGGGATGAATAATCGCTATCACGGCAATATCCCGGAAAAAGCCAGAGAACAGGCTTCTTACGAGATCGAAGTGATCCTAAGCATGGGTTTCCCCGGGTATTTTTTGGTAGTCAGTGACTTCATCTCTTGGGCTCGGGAACAGGGGATTCGTGTAGGTCCGGGACGCGGAAGCGCGGCTGCCTCGATTGTTTCCTATGCACTCGGTATTACCGAGCTGGACCCGATTGAGCATGATTTGATCTTCGAGCGTTTTCTGAACCCGGAGCGCGTAACGATGCCTGATATTGATGTTGATTTCGACGACCGTAGAAGACCAGAGGTTATTCGGTATGTCACCGAGAAATATGGGGCAGACCGAGTCGCACAAATCGTTACTTATGGAACCATCAAGGCCAAGCAAGCACTGAAGGACGCGGCTCGAGTATTGGCCTTGCCCTACGCAGCTGGCGAAAAACTGACCAAGGCCATGCCTCCGATGGTTCTTGGAAGAGACGCAAGCCTTGACGACACCATAAACAAAGACAGCGAACGTTACAGCGAGGCCGCTGAGTTCAGAGAGCTCATTGACACTGATGAGGATTCAAAGAGGATATTTGAACTAGCCCAAGGACTTGAATCTTTGAAGCGCCAGTGGGGAGTTCACGCTGCCGGTGTGATTATGTCCGCAGAGCCCCTTACAGACGTCATCCCGATTATGAAACGCGAGGATGACGGGGCGATTATCACACAGTTTGATCAGCCACCGTGTGAGGAATTGGGTCTGCTAAAGATGGATTTCCTGGGGCTTAGAAACCTCACAGTCATTGACGATGCGCTGGAGAACATAAAGCGCAACCGCGGTGAGGAAGTGGTGCTTGAAAAGCTGGATATGAACAGTGATGAAAAAACCTATCAGCTACTCTCTCGCGGAGACACACTTGGCGTATTCCAGCTGGATAGCGATAATATGCGAAGCCTTCTGAGGCTATTGAAACCAAGCGAATTTGAGCACATTTCGGCGGTTGGAGCTTTGTATAGACCAGGCCCGATGGGCATGAATTCACACACAAACTATGCGCAGCGTAAAAACGGACTTCAGCAGCCCGAGAGCATTCATCCGGAGCTAGAGGGCCCGTTAGAAGAAATTCTGGGTCCTACCTATGGACTGATTGTGTATCAGGAGCAGGTGATGGCGGTCGCTCAGAAAGTTGCGGGATACAGCCTCGGTCAAGCAGACCTCTTGCGAAGGGCGATGGGAAAGAAAAAGCCTGAAGAGCTGGCAAAGCAATTTGCTGGGTTCAGCGAGGGCATGAAATCAAAAGGCTTCTCAGATGCTGCCATAAAGGCATTGTGGGACACGCTTCTGCCATTCGCTGACTATGCATTCAATAAGGCGCACAGTGCTGGCTATGGAGTGTTGAGTTTTTGGACCGCTTACCTAAAAGCCAATTACCCGGCTGAGTACATGGCTGCACTTCTGACAAGCGTGAGTGATTCAAAAGATCGACTTGCAATTTATCTCAATGAGTGTCGCAGGATGGGGATTAAGGTCTTGCCGCCAGATGTGAATGAATCGATCGGGGTTTTCGCTGCTGCGGGAGATGACATTCGCTTTGGCTTGGGTGCAATTCGAAATGTTGGAAAAAACGTTGTTGCCGCAATTATTGAGGCCAGGGAAACAAAAGGTAGCTTCAGCTCCTTCAATGACTTTATTTCGAAGGTGAGCGCTCAGGCTTGCACTAAGCGAGTCGTTGAAGCACTCATCAAGGCTGGTGCCTTCGATTCAATGTCCCATAATCGCCGAGCATTGATGGCAATTCACGAGGACGCGGTTGAGGCCGCCAGCGTGACCAAGCGTAATGAGTCGCTGGGTCAGGTGGATCTTTTTGGATCTTTAGAAGAGGACACCACCTCCATAACCATTCCTGACCTACCGGAATGGTCCAAGCGGGACAAGCTATCGCATGAAAGAGAAATGCTTGGTTTGTACGTGAGCGACCATCCTTTGAGCGGCCAAGAGTCCGTTCTTGGAAGAAACAGCGATTCCAGCATCGCTCAACTGCTTGCGCGATCCGAAGTTCCCGATGGTGAAATTCTCACCCTTGCTGGGCTGATAACAGCTGTAAACCACAGGGTTGCGAGAAATAGCGGCAATCCATACGCATCAGTTTCGCTTGAAGATTTCAGCGGAGAGATTCAAGTTATGTTCATGGGCAAGACCTACCTGCAATATAAAGAGCAACTGCTCCCTGATCAAACAGTTTCAATCAGAGTGAGAATCTCGAGAAGAGACGAAGGAATTTCCGCTTCAGCAATCTCGATGGAGATTATTGATGCATCTCGTGAAGACGGTGGAGTGGTGACCCTGAATATTCGTGACAGCTTGGCCACAAAGCAAAGAATGGATCAATTGCGAGCGATTTTAGAAACTTACGAGGGGCCGGTTGAGGTTCAACTGAAACTTACTGGAACCGAAGGGGACAGACACTTCCTTCTTCCGCAAAGGGTGAAAGTGTGCCCAGAGTTGTTTGGAGAGGTCAAACAGCTTTTGGGAGCTGAGAGCATAAGTTAGAAATTATCCGCCAGTCTCTCACCAATTTGGTGATATCCACGTTGGAAGTATGTAATCGGAGATTGCTCGTTGAATTCAATTCC
Organism: uncultured Micrococcales bacterium; assembly: GCA_913060985.1. Classification (GTDB taxonomy): domain Bacteria; phylum Actinomycetota; class Actinomycetes; order Actinomycetales; family Microbacteriaceae; genus CAJXVY01. Next base: position 15,213 of record CAJXTQ010000005.1, read on the forward strand.
CGATTCAACGTCACAGATCACAACTGCATTTTTCTCGATGTCAATAACTTCTCGAATTCGAACAAACAAAACTGCACTCGCCGTTTCAAAAACGGGCACACCTTCGTCGCCTTCTGAGTATCCACCGGAAAACCTCTGCTCCTTCGGACCTGCGAGTCGCTGGGCAAGTTCTAGATTCTCAGACCCCAAAACATGCAGGCCCAGCAAGCGACCTTTAGTCATTAATGGGTAACTAGAGGAACCCTGGGCGATGTTGAGTGAGACAAGTGGCGGGTTGGAGCCAAGGCTTGTTGCGCTGGATGCGGTGAAGCCAAAAGGTTCCCCGTTATCAGAACCGGTAATGATGCTAATGCCAGAAGCATGTCTTCTAAATGCAGCTTTTAGAGCTTCCGCCCCGAGCAAAGTATTATTTGTCATCCGTATAAGGTTAAGGGATTGCAAACGGTGAATTCTAGGAAAGGCCAAGATTGAGAATCGTAGAAATCAGCGAGGAACTGCAGCCAGCTGATGTGAACAGGATTCTAGTCAGGGCGGAACAGAGTATTGAATCCGTCATGCAAGGTGTTATGACTCTCATCGAAGAGGTTCGAATAGACGGCGAAAATGCAATTCGTAGACAAATCGAGACTTTTGATGGCGTTAAGTCCCCGGTTCTTCGAGTTTCATCGCAGCAAATTCAGCAAGCTCTGGATGAAACTGACAATCAGCTTCGAGAGGCAATGAGCGAAGCAATTGAAAGACTGAGAGAAACCAGCTCTGACTCAATGCCAAAATCCGTGATCACAAAATTTGGTGAATCCTCAACGGTTACGCAGCGATTCATGCCCGTGGATTCGGTGGCAGTTTATGCACCCGGAGGGAAAGCCGTGTATCCATCAAGTGTGATTATGAATGTGGTGCCAGCGCAAGTTGCTGGGGTAGAGCGAATCGGTTTGTTCTCCCCGGCACAGCAAAACGGGCTTCCAGCAACCGAGGTGCTGGCCGCAGCGGCTTTACTGGGCGTAGATGAGGTTTATTCAATCGGTGGTGTAGGCGCTGTTGCCGCTGCTGCCTATGGCATTCCATCTCTCAATCTTGAGCCTTTTCGGATGTTTACAGGTCCGGGAAATATCTTTTTGGCTGCTGCAAAGCGCGCCCTCAGGGGAATGATTGGAATCGATAGCGAGGCTGGGCCAACCGAGATTATGATTCTGGCCGATGACTCTGCAAAAGCCTCCCACGTTGCAGCTGACCTATTGAGTCAGGCTGAACACGATGAAAATGCTGCTTGCGTGCTGGTGACAAACTCAATTGATTTCGCCGAGAGGGTCAATCAAGAGCTGGAGGTCAGACTGCAGTCGACCCCGAATTCAACGAGAGCCAGAATAAGCCTGGACGGACCTCAATCATTGATTTTGGTTGTCAATTCAGAGGAGTCAATGATTGTGGCTGCGAATGAATACGCAGCTGAACACCTAAGCCTGCAGACATCAGGCAATTCTGCATTCGCATCCAAAATAACCAATGCCGGGGCTTTGTTTGTTGGCAGCTACTCGCCAGTTAGCCTTGGAGACTACATGGCTGGCTCAAACCATGTTTTGCCTACAGGGGGACAGGGAAAGCACAGCTCAGGATTGAATGTCCTAAGTTTCTTGAGGGCCCAACAGGTGATTCACTACTCAAGACCAGATTTGATGGAACTTGAGCAAAAGCTTTTGAGATTTAGTAACTCTGAAGGGCTTCCGGCCCACGGAGAGGCGATAACAGCAAGGAGGGATGACTAATGCACTGTCCTTTTTGTCGCCACGAGGATTCAAAAGTCACCGACTCTCGCACCAGTGACGATGGAAGCAGTATAAGAAGACGCAGACAGTGCCCTGAATGCGGAAAACGCTTTTCTACCATCGAAACCGCCAGCCTGATGGTGACCAAGAGAAGCGGGGTAGTGGAGCCATTCAGTAGAGACAAAATTGTCTCAGGTGTCAGGAAAGCCTGTCAGGGAAGGCCTGTAACTGATGGAGATCTTGCAAAACTTGCGCAAACTGTAGAGGAAACGTTAAGGCAATCTGGTTCAGCAAACATCGAAGCGCACGAGATCGGGCTGGCAATTTTGGAGCCACTCAGGCAGTTGGACCAGGTTGCCTATATGCGCTTTGCGAGCGTATACCAGGCGTGGGATTCGCTGCAGGACTTCGAAAAGGCCATAGATGAACTGAGGGACCAGTGACATATAAGTTCCTATTTTCCATCTTCCTACGAAGGCTGAATCCTGAATTAGCTCATCGCCTAGGGGTTTGGGCGATAAAGGCGCTTTATAGATTTCGGATTATCAGGCCAGCAAATTTCAAACAGTTTCAAACGATGGGATTAAGCTTCAACGGACCCTTGGGGATGGCAGCTGGTTTTGACAAAAATGGCGTGTTGGTCAGAGAGCTGTACGCGCTCGGTTTCGGGCATGTGGAGGTGGGAACCGTTACAGCCCTAGCTCAACCGGGTAATCCAAAACCCAGAATGTTCAGGCTGGTCAAAGACAGAGCCCTGATTAATCGGATGGGATTCAATAACGATGGAGCGAAAGCCCTGGCTCGTCGACTCAAAAAACTCAGAAAGTCAAAGGCGGAGTTACCGATAATTGGCGTAAATATTGGAAAGTCCAAAATTACAGATCTCGATCGCGCCGCGGAGGACTACGCATTCAGCGCCAGGGAGCTTGCCGGCCTGGGGGACTATTTTGTAATCAACGTCTCTAGTCCAAATACACCTGGATTACGAGAACTTCAGAATAGCGAGGCGCTGGAGCCGATAATTGAGGCTGTTTTGAGAGAAATCGGTAGCACCCCACTGCTTGTGAAAATTGCCCCAGACCTGGCTGATGAAGAGGCATTGGAAATTGCAGATCTGGTAAACAAGCACGGACTGGCCGGAATGATTGCAGCAAACACTACGGTTTCTCGATCGGGCCTGAAAGCAAAGCCATCGGAGTTGAATCAAGCCGGCGGCCTGTCAGGACCAGTGCTGGCCGCAAGAGCCAGAGGATTGATCGAGCTATTGCGTGAACGCCTGGGAGAGGATAAAACGCTCATATCGGTGGGCGGCATCGAGACCCAGGAAGAGATTGAGTCAAGACTGCAACTTGGTGCCAATTTGGTTCAGGTCTACACAGGATTCGTCTACGGTGGACCATTCTGGCCGAAAAGGTTACAAAAGGAGATCTAGACCAATCTCTCCGGCGGGGACTTGGTGAGGCTTGGGTCTGTGACAATCGAGTCACCCAGAATCTCGTCAACGCGTTTCATTATCTCTTTCGGAATCTCTATCTCATCCGCTCCAAGGTTGGATTTGATTTGCTCTGGGGTGCGGGCTCCAACAATTGCAGACGAGACGTTAGGGTTCTGAAGCGTCCAAGCCAGGGCAAATTGCGGCATGCTTACCCCCATTTGGTCAGCAAGCTCTTTCAGCTGCTGAACCCTGTTGAGGGTTGTCTCGGTCATGAACTTTTCCAGGAAAGATGCTGTTTCCGGATCGCTCGCGCGTGTACCCTCTGCCGGCTTGACTCCTGGAAGATACTTTCCGGTAAGAACTCCACCTGCCATGGGAGACCAGACAATCTGACTCAAGCCATTTTTCTCACTGGCCGGGATCACTTTCTTCTCTATTACCCTCCAGAGCATTGAATACTGTGGCTGCGAACTGATTAGCTGAAAATTCATCTGCTTCGCAAGCTTTGCCCCAGCCTCAATTTGCTCCGCAGTCCACTCGCTCACGCCGATATACAAAGCCTTTCCAGCACGGACTATGTCTGCAAAGGCCTGCATAGTTTCCTCAAGCGGTGTTTCGTAATCGAATCTGTGAGCCTGATACAGGTCTACGTAATCGGTTCCGAGTCTTTTTAGGGATCCGTTTATGGATTCCATGATGTGTTTTCTAGATAAACCGTGATCATTTGGTTTTCTTTCGGCCACTGGCCAGTAAACCTTGGTCAGAATCTCCAAGCCCTCGCGCCTTTGTCCCTTTAGGGCACCACCGAGCACTTCTTCGGCAGCTAAGTTGGCATAGGTGTCTGCGGTGTCGAAAGTTGTGATTCCACCATCCAAGGCCGCCTGCACCGTTTTCACGGCTTCCTCATTTGCAACTTGGCTTGCGTGAGTTAGCCAATTTCCGTAAATCAGCCGGGAAACCTTGAACCCGCTATTTCCGAGGTAGCTGTACTGCATTAGATCTTTTCTCCTCTTCTTACTTGAGGTTTTGGAATTCTAAGAGATCTCATCTGGATTGACCTCATCGCGGCATACCAGCGGACGCCTTTTTCTACTTTGTCAGCACCATATTTCTGTACCAGGCGACGCTTCACTCTAAAACCATGCATAAAGGCGTCGAATGCAACTGCGAGGAATAATGCCCACATCGCGACCAATGAGTAGAACTGAATCTCAACAGAGTCCACAAAAGTAACCATCACAACAACCACAAGTGCGGGCAAAACAAGCTCTCCGACCGTGAATCTGGAATCAACCAGGTCTCTCACCATTTTCCGCTGTGGGCCCCGGTCACGACTGGTTAGGTACCGTTCGTCACCTTGCATCATCCCCTCGCGAATTTTTGCACGCTCCTCGC
>CAJXTQ010000006.1 GCA_913060985.1 uncultured Micrococcales bacterium
CACCCATCGGGTGGGTTTAGTGTTTAACCGTGAGTCAAATCGGGTTTGTTGAATCAGTGGGAAATGCCCTGCGTGGATATGCGAAATTCAAGGGCACCTCAACTAGAAGCGAGTACTGGTGGTTCGTATTGTTTTTGCTTCTCGCCTCGCTGACTACCGGTTTATTGGACAGCCTTTTGTATCCAACGGGAAATGTGAATTTCGACACTGTACTGAGAGGCCAACAAGCGTTGCCTGTTGCCCCGTTCACACTTGTATCGCTTCTTATTTTTGCTTTACCCACCCTTGCTCTCACGGCTCGGAGGTTTCACGATGCTGGACACAGCGCAAAGTGGCTCTATCTTTTACTAATCCCCGGAGGATATGCCGTACTTGCAATTACCGGCACAGCGTTAATTATTTTTACCTACGGAACAGTTGGTTTGGAGCTATTGCTTCCGATTTATTTCCTTATTTTTCCAGTGGCTGTGTCCAGCTTTGGCCTGGGAATTGTTTACCTTGTATTACTGACTAAGCCCACGAGGACCTTTTTTGAAGGAAATCTTTTCGCCGAACCAAACATCCCCGATTGGCCTTACGGACTGGAGGGGTCAACTTCTTGACCTAGCTATTTGTTTCAAACAAAGCTAAGATGGCGGGGTTGCCGTGTATCGGCCGCGGAGCCAGAGGGTTTCTAGCAAAAGGTTAGAAACGCCGCGCTGTGATTTAGAAAGGATCAGAATGGCTTTAGAAAAAAGCGTAAAAGCTGAAATTGTCAAAGAATATGCAACCCATGAGGGTGATACAGGTTCTCCAGAGGTACAGATCGCCGTTTTGACCAGGCGAATCACAGACCTCACCGAGCACATGAAAACCCACAAGCACGACCACCACTCACGAAGAGGGCTCCTGCTTCTTGTAGGTCAGCGCAAGCGCCTGCTTGGGTATCTTCAAAATGTTGATATCGAGAGATACCGTGCTTTGATTGCCAAGCTTGGACTTCGTAGATAATTCAGTTTTGACAAAAACCCTCCATCTTTTGGTGGAGGGTTTTTATGTTTTATTTCTGGCTTGACTGCTAGGCTGAGATTGGAGTTAGGCCGAGGGTTGGGTCATCGGTGGAAAAATCTGGAGTTCTTCCAGGTCTTTTGACTGAGGACCAAACCTTCTAGGTGAGCTACGGATGGTTCACCGCTCCCACTTGCTAGGTGATGCCTGGCTATGTCTTAAAGAAGGAGTGACCTTGGAGGGTCCAGAAATTAAATCAGCCGAATGCGTTATCGACAACGGAAAATTCGGCAAGCGAACAGTTCGATTTGAAACCGGCAGACTTGCTCAACAGGCGCAGGGTTCGGCGGTTGCATACATCGATGAAGAAACTATGCTTTTCAGCGCAACAACCGCTTCAAAGCAACCAAAAGATCAATTCGATTTTTTCCCACTAACAATTGACGTCGAGGAGCGGATGTATGCCGCAGGAAAAATACCGGGAAGCTTCTTTCGCAGGGAGGGAAGACCTTCAACCGAAGCTATTCTTACTTGCCGTCTAATTGACCGCCCTTTGCGCCCTTCCTTCGTGGATGGACTTCGCAACGAGGTGCAGGTTGTCGTTACAGTTCTAAGCATTGAGCCTGATGAGCTTTACGATGTTTTGGCAATCAACGCCGCCAGTATGTCCACACAGCTTGCGGGTCTTCCGTTCTCTGGTCCTATTGGTGGTGTTCGAGTGGCGCTGATAGATGATCAGTGGGTGGCTTTTCCCAAAAACGAAATGCTCAAGGATGCAACATTCGACATGGTGGTTGCCGGACGAGTTGTTGGCGAGGGTTCAAAGCAGGATGTCGCCATCATGATGGTGGAGGCAGAAGCCACTGACAACGCAATGGACCTCATTGAAGCAGGAAAGAAAGCTCCTACCGAAGAGGTTGTTGCCGAGGGTCTGGAGGCTGCAAAGCCTTTCATCAAGGCATTGATTGAGGCCCAGCAGAGTCTTGCCGATCAGGCGGCCAAAGAAACCGCTGATTACCCAGTGTTCTTGCCCTACGAGGATGAGGTATTCGAGCTGGTTGCTAATCACGCAGAAAAAGAACTTGCCGAGGTTTACAAAATTGCCGATAAGCAGAAGCGTCAGGAAGCAGACGATGAGCTGAAGGAAAAGACCTTCGAGGCCATTAGTGAAAAACTGGACGAGGAGCAGCTTGTTCAGTTTGGGGCGGCATATAAATCTCTGACCAAGAAGATTGTTCGAGGCAGAGTACTGGCTGAGGGTATTCGCATTGATGGACGTGGACCCCGCGATATTCGTGATCTAGACGCCGAGGTGGAGATTATCCCCAGAACCCACGGTTCGGCACTGTTCCAGAGGGGCGAGACCCAAATTATGGGTGTTACCACATTGAATATGTTGAAAATGGAGCAGACAATTGACGCTTTGCATCCAGAGACCACCAAGCGCTACATGCATCACTACAACTTCCCTCCCTACTCGACTGGAGAAACTGGTCGAGTCGGAACGCCAAAGCGTCGTGAGATTGGTCACGGTGCGCTGGCTGAGCGTGCCCTGGTTCCGGTTTTGCCAAAGCGCGAGGACTTCCCTTATGCAATTAGGCAGGTCAGTGAGGCAATGGGATCTAATGGTTCAACCTCAATGGGATCAGTTTGTGCCTCAACATTGAGTATGTTCAACGCTGGTGTACCTTTGCGCGCGCCGGTTGCGGGTATTGCAATGGGACTTGTAAGCGATGAGGTTGATGGTGAGACCCGTTATGCAGCGCTGACAGACATTCTTGGAGCTGAGGATGCACTCGGCGATATGGACTTCAAGGTTGCAGGAACCAAGAACTTTATAACTGCAATCCAGCTTGATACCAAGCTTGATGGAATTCCAGCTAGTGTTCTTGGAGGGGCTTTGGCGCAGGCCAAAGAGGCTCGTTTGCACATTTTGGATGTGATGAATGAAGTTATTGACGAGCCTGATGAGATGAGCCCTTACGCTCCTCGAATCATCACAATCCAAATTCCTGTTGACAAGATTGGTGAGGTTATCGGACCCAAGGGCAAGGTAATCAACGAGATCCAGGATGAGACCGGAGCTGACATTTCGATTGATGATGACGGAACCGTCTACATCGGCTCTGATGAGGGCGCGAAAGCCGAAGAGGCAAAAGCTCGAATCAATGCAATTGCCAACCCGCACGTTCCGGAGGTTGGCGAACAGTATCTCGGTACCATCGTCAAGCTGGCTGCATTCGGAGCATTTATTTCGCTGATGCCCGGTAGGGATGGCCTGTTGCACGTCTCAGAGATGAAGAGCCTAAGTGGCGGAAAGCGGATTGAGAACGTTGAGGACGTTGTCTCTGTGGGACAGAAGATTCAGGTTGAAATCGCCAAAATTGATGACAGGGGAAAGCTCAGTCTGAAAATGGTGGAAGCTGAATAATTGACCAAGCTTGAACTGCTGGAGCCCTTCGTCGAGATCAATTCGGCGGAGGGCACCACTATTAAAAGGACACTTTTACCGAATGGTCTTCGAGTCCTCACAGAAACTGTCCCTGCCTCGCCAAGTGTCTCTATTGCTATAAGTGTTTCCGTCGGCTCACGCGATGAAGTGGAGGGTCAATTCGGCTCCACCCATTTTTTGGAACACCTTCTATTCAAGGGGACAAAAAGGCGAAGCGCTAAAGAGATAGCGGAGGCCTTTGATTCTGTCGGCGCATCCTCAAATGCGGCAACCGCCAAGGAATACACAAGCTATTACGCGCGAGTTCAAAACTCTGCTCTGCCTCTAGCTGTCGACGTGCTCACCGACATGGTCACCAGTTCAGTTTTGGATTCCAAGGAGTTTGAGCTTGAGAGAACCGTCATTTTAGAAGAGTTAGCGATGGTCCAAGATGACCCTGAGGATGTTGCCCACGAGGCTTCGAGCGCTGCGGTATTGGGAGAAAAAGACCCGCTTGGAAGGCCTATCGGCGGGACTGCCGAAACAATCAACGCAGTCGGTCGCGAGGATGTTTTCAGTCATTACTTGGCAAATTATCGCTTGCAGGATTTGGTTATTACGGCCGCCGGTGGCGTTGATCATGATGAGCTGGTGAACCTGGCTGTAAAGAATTTTGAGTTATCGGAATTGGATATGAACCAAAATGCTAAACCTGCGCGCAGAAAGCTTGGCTCAAGAGAGTTCAGTCCTGAAAGAGGATTTGTCTCAGTGCATAAAGAAACTCAGCAGGCAAATGTTGCAATAGCCATGCCCGGTGTGTCCGCAATGGACGAATCCCGCTACGCCATGGGTGTTCTGAACACTATTTTGGGTGGCGGGATGAGCAGCCGACTATTTCAGGAAATCAGAGAAAAAAGAGGTCTGGCCTACAGCGTTTACTCCTTCAATCAAGGCTATTCGGATGCTGGGCTGTTTGGCATGTTCGCTGGAACAAGTCCCAAAAACGCTTCGGAGGTGGCGAAACTATTGCATGAGCAACTGCTCAGTGTCGCCAATCATGGGGTGAGTGATGCGGAGTACGAGTTGGCTCGCGGAAATATTGCTGGAGGTTTGGCCTTGAGGTTTGAATCAAGCCAGGCAAGGATGAACCGGTTGCTTTCAGCAGAGCTTTCCATGGGCAAATTTATAGGCCTGAACGAAACTCTCGATAACTTCAACAAGGTCTCGAAAGACGAGATCCAACAGCTTGCTGCAAAGCTCGCCAATTCCCCGAAATCGCTTGTTGTTGTGGGCGATGGAGAGTTCGATTCGATGCAGGGGTTGATACATTAGGCGCATGGCAGAAACAGTATGTGTTGTTGGTACCGGTCGGATGGGCTCGCTAGCTCTTGAAATTATCGAGCAGACAGAGGGTCTTCAGCTGCATTCGGCATTGAATTCAAAATCCTCTCTGGATGAGATGGCGGGTGCCGATACGGTAGTGGACTTCACAAGGTTTGATGTTAGTCAGGAAGTTGTAAAAAAGGCTCTGGCCAATAAGCAGAATGTCATTATCGGGACTAGCGGTTGGGACCAGCAGGCGGTGGCCGAACTTAGGAAACAAGCTGGCAATCAATCAGTTCTATTGGTTCCAAATTTCAGTGTCGGCTCTATGCTTTTGCAAATGTTCAGTGCCTCAGCGGCAAAGTTTTTTGATTCAGTTGAGATCATTGAGGGCCACCACCAACACAAGGTTGACTCACCATCCGGAACCGCGGTGAGGACTGCCGAGGTGATGGCCGAGGCTCGGGGCAGTGACTTTGAATCTCCAAGCACCGATCAGCGAGCAAGGGGCGAGGTTGTACGAGGGGTCCCAATTCACTCGCTGAGAATGCAGGGAATTTCGGCCATGCAAGAGGTGAATCTCGGAAATGATTTTGAGTCGTTGAAGCTTTCCCACAACACCAACTCTCACCAGGCGTACGCCAAGGGGATGCAGCTCGCCATGCTATCGGTTGGCCGAATGAGTGGGGTCAATGTTGGTCTCGCAAGCTTAATTTCAGACTGATGACCACAAAAATTTGGATTGCGGTAATGACCGCTCTCAGTGCTTTGTATCTTGGGCTGATGCTGCAGCGTGGCATAGTGCTGATATCGGATCCAAATCTGCTTGTAAAAATATTGGGATTGGCATTGCTGCTGTTACCAATGTTTGCTTTTTGGGCGATAGCTCGGGAGATTGGCTTTGGTCTCTCAAGCGAGAGACTGGCAAGAAAGATTTCTCAGCAGAGCTTTGATCAACTCGGCCTTGAACTTAGACCTTCGGGGAGGGCTACCAAAGAAAGTGCTGAGAGAGCGTTTGAGCAAATAAGTGAACTTTTGCAAAAAGATGAGACCTGGCAGAACTGGTTTTTGCTCGGGGTCGCCTATGAGGCAAACGGCGATAGGCGAAGGGCTCGAGGTTCGATAAGGAAGGCTATCGAGCTAGAGCGCTCTGCAAGCGCTTGATTCTTAGATACATCACACAACCCAGACAGAAGTCGAAGTAGGCGTTCAGGGCGCTGGCGACAAAGACCACGCCTAATCCGACAAGCGAACCAGTTAGCGGGTTTACCAGGGCAACCAATAGACCAAGAGTGCTAACTGTTAGGCCAACCTGCTGAGCGAATCTGGGCGGCCTGGGGTCTTCCAGGTATTCGGGTTCACCCAATCTGGGCCTGAGGACTTTGAAAAGCATGCTGTAAGGGTGGGTAGCTGGTGCAAAAACCCCCCAAGCAAAAAGCGCAAACACTATTGAGAGCATAAATATCCCCAAGCCCGCATCAAGTTGGGCAAGGACAAACCCGGAAAGGGAAATAAGACTGGTAATTCCGGCGCCGATTCTTGGCGCCCGTGGGTCAATTCGTTGCATTTGCCGTTTCTCTCAAATTCAATTCTGAAATTTGCTTCTTCGTAATTGCTCCACTGATTCTTCGGAGGATGCTGCCGTCCTGTCCGATTTGCAACAGGGTAGGAGTTTGCTTGATCTGAAACTTTGCTGCCAGGTCCAACCTGTTGGAAACGTCAACTTCGGCGTAGCCCAGTGAGGCTGCTTCTAGATTTCTTCTCACTTGTGGGCACTTGGAGCAGAATTCGGTGGTAAAAAGTAAAAGCTCGGCCCCCGTGGCACTCGCCTCAACACCGATTACTTTCTCCAACTCAACCCTTTTTGGAACTACTCCTAGCCACTGAATACCGCCGAGCTTGTATCCAAAGCCAAGCGCAAGGGTGACTGCAATCAGCAGAAGAGTCGAGACCAGAATTTCCATAAACAAAAAACTAAAACAGGTTGTTGTCAAATCTGATGTTGCTACCAATTGTTTAGCTTGCCCGCATTAGGCTGACCCTCGTGAGCGAAATTGAATTTAGAAGTGATATGACTGTGGAGCTGGTCAGGGCCAGCGCACAAGACAGCGATGTAATCTTTGCAGCCCGGGTTTCAACCCAAGGAGAGCAAACTCTGGAGGCCGCTCAGGCGGAGCAGGAGGCACAGAAGAAGGATCGCGGACTAATCAACTACCTAATGCGCGATCGTCATGGTTCGCCATTTGAACACAATTCAATGACTTTTTACGTGCAGGCTCCAATTTTTGTGTTTCGAGAATTCATGCGCCACAGAATCGCAAGTTATAACGAAGAAAGTGGTCGCTATCGCGAACTCAAGCCCGTTTTTTATGTACCGGATGAAAACCGGAACCTGATTCAGGTGGGAAAACCGGGCGCATACGAGTTTGAACCGGGAACTGCCGAACAACAGTCACTTGTTCAGCAGGAGGTTATGAGTGTGACTCGGGCGAGTTACGAGTCATACCAGCGAATGCTGGAAGCCGGTGTGGCTCGTGAGGTTGCTCGCATTGCACTTCCTCTAAATATTTACTCAAGCATGTACGTCACCATGAACGCCAGATCACTTATGAACTTCCTAAGCCTTAGGACAAAGCGTGATGACTCGCACTTTCCTTCCTATCCTCAGCGTGAGATTGAGATGTGTGCCGAGCAGATGGAAGACGAATGGGCGAAGCTTATGCCAATCAGCCACGAGATGTTTAACCAAAACGGAAGAGTCGCTCCGTAACATTCAACGATAGGCTGAACCTATGAGTTCAGAGCAGAATCTATTTGGCCAGGTGCTGGTGGCGCTAGTCACACCTATGACCAGCGACGGAGAAGTCAGCTGGGATGACGTTGAAAAGCATGTTGATTACGTTGTTAGCGGCGGTGCCGACGGCGTGGTCGTGACCGGGACTACTGGAGAGACATCCACCCTCACGGATAAAGAGAAACTGCAGCTTGTAGAGGTTGCTAAGAAAGTTGCTGGCAATCGCGCGAAAATTATCACCGGTGGCCCATCCAACGAGACCGCCCATGCGATTGAACTTGCCAAGGCCAGCGAGAAAATCGGTGCAGATGGCGTCATGGCCGTGACTCCCTATTACAACAAACCAACTCAAGAAGGTCTGCTAACCCATTTCAGAATGGTGGCAGATGCAACCGACCTGCCGATGATTCTTTACGACATCCCGGGAAGAACTGGAGTCCCAATCAAATTCGAGACCATCACCCGTCTCGCAAAGCATCCAAATATTGTTGCGGTCAAGGATGCAAAGGGCGATTTTGCGGAGGTCTCAAGAGTGCTGAATGAAACAGACTTGCTGTATTTCAGCGGCGACGACTCCAATGCATTGGCACACATTGTTTTTGGTGCAACTGGGTTGATTGGGGTAACTGCAAATATTGCCCCGGTTGCTTACCGAGAAATGCTGGACGCAGCGAACAAGAATGATTTCTGGGCAGCTAGAGAGGTTCATAACAAGCTGGAACCTTTGGTAAGAGCGACTATGAATCATGTTCCTGGCACAGTTGCCGCCAAGTACATACTGCATGGCCTCGGGGACCTCTCAACCCCAAGAGTGAGACTTCCACTTGTCGGACCCGAGGAGTCCGAGGCTGCGAAAATTGAAGCAGACGTTTATTCGGTAATTGATATTCCCGGTTTGAGTTTTGAAAACTGGAGGCCAGACAGAAATGCAGCAGCAGGCGGTGCCCTTCCCAAGGTTGCCGGAACTACTCGATGAACCTTCCTAAGCTCCAAAGGGACACCCTCCGAATCATCCCACTGGGCGGGATTGGTGAAATCGGTCGCAATATGACCGTTTTCGAACTCAACGGAAAACTACTGATTGTCGATTGCGGCGTTTTATTTCCAGAGGAACACCACCCTGGAGTAGACGTGATTCTGCCCGACTTTGGTTATCTGGAGAATCGCATTGATGACGTCATTGGGTTAGTTCTGACTCACGGGCATGAAGATCATATAGGCGGCGTTCCTTATCTGTTGAGGATGAGAGAGGATATTCCAATCCTTGGTTCCTCGCTGACTCTTGCCTTTGTTGAGGCGAAGCTGAAAGAGCATCGCATAACACCTTTTACTCACACCGTTTCCGAGGGACAAGTCGAGCAGATGGCTGATTTCGGCTTGGAGTTTATTTCTGTGAACCATTCGATACCGGATGCGCTAGCGGTGGTAATCAGATCTGCTGCTGGCACAGTTTTGCACACCGGAGATTTCAAGATGGACCAGTTACCACTTGATGGACGATTGACTGACCTGAACGCATTCGCCAAGGTCGGCGACGAAGGGCTGGATCTCTTTATGGTCGACAGCACTAATGCCGATGTGCCGGGTTTCACTCCACTGGAAAAAGAGATCGGGCCAGTAATCGAAAACGTAATCTCGAAGACCAGCGGAAAAGTTGTTGTAGCCTCCTTTGCCTCGCACGTGCATCGAGTTCAACAGGTGCTGGACGCGGCAGAGGCAAACAATCGGCGGGTCGCGCTTGTCGGGCGATCCATGGTGAGAAACATGCAGATTGCCGCTGATCTGGGTTTTTTGAGGGTTCCCGAAGGCTTGTTGATTGACGTAAAGAAAGCCAGCGATGTTCCCGATAGCAGAATCGTGTTTATGTCAACCGGCAGCCAGGGAGAACCCATGGCGGTACTTAGCCGCATGGCAAACCAGGACCACGCAATCGAAATCGGGCCAGATGACACTGTATTACTTGCATCAAGCCTGATACCTGGAAACGAGAATGCGGTTTACCGGGTCATTGACAAGCTAAGTGCTTTGGGTGCGAATGTTGTCCATAAAGGAAACGCCAAGGTTCACGTGAGCGGGCACAGTGCAGCAGGAGAGCTCCTCTACTGCTTCAATGTTTTGAAGCCCAAAAACGTCATGCCCGTTCACGGCGAGTTCAGGCATCTAACTGCATGTGCCAAGCTTGCGCAGCAGACCGGAGTTCCCCCAGAGAGAATTCTCGTTGGCGAGGATGGTGCAGTAATTGACCTTCGCGAAGGTGTTGCAGAAATTGTTGGCAAGGTGGAGTGCGGAATGCTCTTTGTTGACGGAAAGACGGTAGGGAAAATCACCGAAGATGACCTGAAGGATCGGATGACGCTTGCGGCTGAGGGTTTCATTTCGATTTTTGTCGTAATCGATTCCGACACGGGAGTGGTTATTGAGGGTCCTGAGATTCGCGCAAGGGCCTATGCCGAGGAAGATCATGTATTTGATGACATTAAGCCTGAAATCCAGAGGGCGCTGGATAAGGCTGCCAGCGAAGGTGTTCGAGACACTTATCAGATGCAGCAGGTAATTAGAAGAACTATCGGAAGCTGGGTGAATAAGGCCCACAGACGCAGGCCGATGATAATTCCTGTTGTTGTCCAGTCACGTCGATAGCCGCTGTGCCTTCAGGCTTTTTCCCGCTCCACTTGCTATTTTTGTGCCATGGCACGCAAGACGCCGCCGCCGAAAAGGCCCGCGGCCAAAAACCGCAAAGCACCAGCCAAGCCCTCTAAATCCGGCACTGGTGGAAGCTTTTGGAGCTCGGCGGGGTCTTTTTACATGTTTTTGGCCCATGGAATGGGGTCTTTGGTTAGAGCATTTTCAACCGAAAAACTAGCGGATTCAGACAGACGCGATGGAGCGCCTTTTTTACTGTTTATCCTGAGCGTTCTGGGAGCTGTATTTGCTTGGTTTTTGATTGATGTTGAATTTGCACAACAGGTTCACAACTACACCTTCGGACTTCTGTTCGGTGCCGTAGCGAGAGTCTTTCCGGTGTTATTGCTCATCTATTCCATCTTCCTCTTTAGGTCTCCTGCTTCAATCCGAGACAGCTCGAGATTTGCAGCGGGCTTCTGGTTATTCCTTGCAACAATTTCAGCCTTTTTTCACATCTTTGGTGGACGTCCGCAACCTGCGGACGTGATCAGCGGCGGTCCTAGCGAGTTCGCGAGTGCTGGAGGGCTTTTCGGTTGGCTAATCGGGGAGCCATCGGTTGCGGTGTTAACCGTCTTTGGAGCAATCCCAGTTTTGGTCATATTGCTTTTGGTTTCGGTTTTGGTGATGACCAAAACCGCCCCAAACCAGATTCTTTCGAGATTCGCCGACTTCTACGAGTTTCTTTTCGGAGTTAGGCCGCAGAGAAAGCAAAAACCATCTGCTGATTGGTGGCAGGAGGAAAAAGAGAACAGTCAGGCTTTTGATAACCCTGTGATTATTGACCAGCCAGATGCAGAGATTGAGACTGAAACCGAACTGCCGGTGGAGGAGCTTCCGACTGAGCCAATCGGTATTCCGGAGCAACTGGAGCAAGAAACTGAATTTTTGGCTGAGAGGATTATTCCAACGGGCCCCTACCAACTTCCCAGCATGGCCATTTTGGAGGCCGGCACCCCTGTGAAGTCCTCAAGTGATCAGAATCAACGCTCTGCTGATGCAATCAATGCGGTGTTCAAGGAATTTGGAGTTCAGGCCAGGGTAAGTGGTTTTACCAGAGGACCCACAGTCACCACCTACGAAGTCGAGCTCGGGACCGGCGTCAAAGTAGAAGCGGTAACAAGACTCACTAACAATATTTCGTATGCAGTCGCCTCCAGCGAGGTGAGAATTCTTGCTCCCATTCCTGGAAAAAGCGCGATTGGGATCGAGATACCCAACTCTGATCGAGAAACTGTCACTCTTGGCGATGTATTGAAATCCAAAACTGCCAGCCAATCCAAGCACCCACTGACAATCGGCGTGGGTAAGGATGCTGAGGGTGGCTTCGTAGTCGCTAACCTCTCAAAGATGCCTCATCTTTTGGTTGCGGGTGCGACCGGAGCTGGTAAGTCAAGCTTTATCAATTCGATGATTACATCAGTTCTTATGAGGGCCACACCCGCCGAGGTGAGAATGGTGTTGGTTGATCCAAAACGAGTGGAGCTTTCTATTTATCAGGGTGTTCCGCACTTGGTTACCCCAATCATCACTAACCCCAAAAAAGCTGCAGAGGCACTGCAGTGGGTGGTCAAGGAAATGGACAGTCGATACGACGATCTGGCTCAATTTGGTTTCAAGCACATTGATGATTTCAACCGGGCAGTTGCCAACGATGAACTTAAGTTACCTGAGGGTTCAAAGCGTGAGTTGCAGCCCTACCCGTATTTGCTTGTGGTGGTAGATGAGCTTGCCGATCTGATGATTGTTGCTCCGAGAGATGTTGAGGATGCAATTGTCAGAATCACACAGCTCGCCAGAGCGAGTGGTATTCACCTGGTTTTGGCAACTCAAAGACCATCGGTGGATGTTGTCACCGGATTGATCAAAGCCAATGTTCCCTCGCGTATGGCCTTCTCGGTTTCCAGTGTTACGGATTCCAGGGTGATTCTCGATGGTCCGGGAGCTGAGAAGTTGGTCGGTCAGGGTGATGCGCTTTTCAACCCAATGGGTTCAAACAGATCAATCAGGGTTCAGGGGGCATGGATATCCGAGGACGAGGTAGAAAAAGTGGTTGCCCACGTGAAAAGCCAGATGGAGCCCAGCTATCGAAGCGATGTTCTGCAGAGTCAATCATCGGCTGTTGTGGATAGCGAAATCGGAGACGACCTAGAGCTTGTCTTGAAAGCCTGTGAGCTGATTGTCAACAGCCAGTTTGGCTCTACCAGCATGCTTCAAAGAAAGCTTAGAGTTGGTTTTGCTAAGGCCGGCAGGCTGATGGATCTCTTGGAGAGCTATCGGGTGGTTGGCCCAAGCGAGGGGTCAAAAGCTAGAGAGGTGTTGGTAAAGCCGGATGATTTACCCCAGGCTTTAGCTAGACTCCGAGGAGAAAACGAGGAAGAGGCAAGTGCGCAAGAGGGCGATTAGGCAGATACCGAATGCAATCACTGTATTGCGTATTCTGCTCGTCCCGCTGGTGATCTTTTTACTAATTCAAGCCGATAGTGCATGGGAGCTGTGGCTGGCAGTTTTATTCTTTGTGCTCAGTGCCGCAACTGATGGCGTGGATGGAGCAATAGCCAGAAGAAAAAATCTTGTTAGCAAAACTGGTCAGCTTCTCGATCCGATAGCCGATAAAGCGCTGCTTGGTGCAACCCTGATAACGCTCAGCTCGATTGGGATGATCGGCTGGATTCCAACATTGCTGATAATCATCCGAGAGTTACTTGTCACGATCTATCGTCTCGCTGTGGCAAAGCGGCGGGTTATTGCGGCAAGCTCGGGGGGAAAGCTAAAAACAATTATTCAGTCAACTGCGATTCCAATTGTGATTGCTCCGATTGAGTTTTTGGGAGATTGGGTTTTAGTTCTGAATCAATTGGTCATATGGGTTGCGGTGGCAGTAACCCTCTGGAGTGGATTTGATTTTTTCAGGAAGCAAATTGGTCGCTGAAATCATAAATTTTTGCCGCGAAAGAGGCATGAAGATTGCTGTAATCGAAAGCCTCACTGGAGGATTGCTGGCAGATAGATTTGTTTCCGTTGCTGGAGCAAGCGATGTTTTTTTCGGGGGAGTAGTTGCCTACCAGGATGACCTCAAGAGTTACTTCGCAAGTGTTTCACCATCTTTGATCCAGTCTCAAACCGCAGTTGATGCGGAGGTGGCTTCGCAGATGGCTGCAGGTGTTCGACAAAGGTTCGCAACGGTGATGGATATCAAGCCGGAGTCGCTAATCGGAATTTCTACAACAGGTGTTGCTGGTCCAGAGCCTGTTGGCAAGCACCCGGTTGGCGAGGTCTTCATAGGTGTTTCACTTTTTGGCGGTGAGAGTGTTTACCAGTTTCAGCTTGAGGGGAATCGTTCACAGATCAGAGAACAAGCATGCGATAAGTCCATTCACGCACTTAGGGAACAACTGGGGCTTTAGGAAGGTTTATTAATTATCAGCAACTTTTGAGCCAGCCAAATAGAAAATGACCGCTGGCTCAACTACAGTTGTTGCTCAGGAGGTTGAATTGCTACTACGTCAACAGATTGGTGAAGTTTTGAGAACTCACCGCCTGCACAAGGGTCTCACTCTGAGGCAGGTTGCCGGGCGAGCCAGTGTTGCACTGGGTTATCTCAGCGAGGTAGAGCGCGGTCAAAAGGAAGTTTCCAGTGAGATTTTGCAGTCAGTAGCAGATTCTCTTGAAGTTCCCCTCTCATTGATTATCCGCCAGGTCAGCGACAGAGTTGCTGCCGGTGAAGGCCTGTTCATTCCTGACACTGTCCCCGACGAGTTTGTCTCTGAAGCGGGACTTGTCTCCGAAAATTCGTAATTGCGGCTTTCTGAGTTTCAAATCCTCATGTTGGAGGAGTTTGGCGAAAGCTACTCCGAAATTCTCAGGCGAGATTTACATCTGCACGAATTAGATGACAAGACAGCCAATGAACTATTGGCTGAGGGTGAGGACCCAAAGGTTATCTGGTTGGCAATTTGTAAGACCCAACAGGTTCCAAAGTCTCGATGGGCTGGAAAACCGGTGGTTAAGAGAATCGGCGACACGCAATAAATATTCGAAATTATGTTCGAATATGGCATAACTTATCCACATAGTTGAAAACATGGAATTTTTCCACATTCGGCATTGCTTGCACCAGTGTCGGACACTGGAAAATTAGTGTTTTGCAAAAGGATTGGAAAGGCTAAGAAATGCCATCAGCAGCAGATAGAGATAAGGCGCTTGACGCCGCACTTTCTCAAATTGATCGCCAGTTTGGTAAAGGTGCGATTATGCGCCTGGGTTCAGAGGAGCGAGCCCCAATCGAGTCCATTTCTACCGGTTCGATAGCTCTAGATGCCGCTTTGGGCATAGGGGGTTTGCCAAGAGGTCGCATAGTCGAGATCTACGGTCCAGAATCAAGCGGAAAGACTACTGTTGCTCTTCATGCAATCGCAAACGCTCAGAAAAATGGTGGTGTAGCCGCATTTATCGACGCTGAGCACGCATTGGATCCAAACTATGCTCAGGCTCTTGGCGTGAATATCGATGACCTGCTGGTTAGCCAGCCCGACACCGGTGAACAGGCCCTAGAAATTGCAGACATGCTGATTAGGTCCGGCTCGGTTGACGTGGTAGTGATTGACTCTGTTGCCGCATTGACACCGAGGGCGGAAATCGAGGGAGAGATGGGGGATAGTCACGTAGGTCTGCAGGCCAGGCTTATGTCCCAAGCACTTCGAAAGCTAACCGGAGCTCTGCACAATACGAAAACCACCGCAATATTTATCAACCAGCTAAGGGAAAAAGTTGGCGTCTTCTTTGGCTCACCTGAAACAACCAGTGGTGGAAAGGCGTTGAAGTTTTATGCCAGCGTGCGATTAGACATTCGCAGAATTGAGACCCTCAAAGATGGACAAAACGCAGTTGGAAACCGAGCCAGAGTGAAGGTAGTCAAGAACAAACTTGCAGCTCCCTTCAGGCAGGCCGAATTTGACATTATGTATGGCGAGGGTATTTCACGCGAGGGCAGCCTCATAGACCTGGCGGTTGAGAATGAGATTGTGAAGAAGAGCGGAGCCTGGTACACCTATGAGGGGGATCAGCTAGGACAGGGTAAAGAGAATTCGAGAAGGTATCTGATTGAAAACCCGTCTATTAGTGAAGAAATAGAGCAAAAAATTAGGGTAAAGCTTGGAATTGGCACTCCTGTACCAGTTGCTGACTTGGAGCAGGGAGATGAAGAGTCAAAAGCAAGCTAGTCCTGAGAAATTGGAGCAAAGAGCTCGTAACGTAGTGCTCTTTCAACTTTCTAAATCCCCAAAATCTGCCAAGGAGCTGGCGGTCATTCTGGAAAAACGTGAAATCCCGCAAGAGATTGCCGAGCGCGTGATTGAGAGATTCACTGAGGTTGGCCTAATCGATGATTTTGCAGTTGCCCAGAGTGTGGTCAATCACCGAACTGGCCAATTCCGCTCTCGGAAAGTAATAAATTACGAGTTACGGAAAAAGGGAGTCAGCGAAGAGTTAATTCAACGAGCAACGGAAGAAATCTCAGAATCAGATCAAGAACTTGCTAATCAGGCGGCCGTTAAGAGACTTCGCTCATTGAAGAACTTAGAACCAACTGTTATCCGCAGACGTCTCATGGTGTTTTTGCAGAGAAGAGGGTTTAGTGGCGAGATTTCTTCCAGAGCTGTCGCCAACGCTTTTGATGCCCTAAAATTGGGCGACGATGAGCACTCTTAGCTACCAGGTTCGCACCTACGGGTGCCAGATGAATGTGCACGACTCCGAGCGTATTTCCGGATTGTTGCAAGACGCAGGATATGTTGAATCAGAGAGTGACGAGGCTGACATCATTGTTTTCAACACCTGCGCTGTCAGGGAAAACGCCGACAACAGGCTTTACGGAGTGCTGGGACAGCTCGCCCCAAAGAAAAAAGACAATCCGAATATGCAGATTGCCGTTGGCGGTTGTCTGGCTCAAAAGGACCAACACAAAATTGTCGAAAAGGCACCATGGGTCGATGTTGTCTTTGGCACTCACAACATGGGATCACTACCGGCTCTTCTGGATCGCGCCAGGCATAACCGCAAAGCTGAGGTAGAGATATTGGAGGCGCTTGAGGTTTTCCCGTCAACGCTACCCACTAAGCGCGACAACACATACTCGGGATGGGTTTCGATATCGGTGGGATGCAACAACACCTGCACATTTTGCATAGTGCCATCCCTAAGGGGAAAAGAGAAGGACCGCAGGCCAGGCGAAGTTCTAAACGAGGTTGAAGCTTTGGTCCAGGATGGAGCCATAGAGGTAACTCTACTTGGGCAAAATGTAAACACATACGGTGTTGAGTTTGGAGACCGAGAGGCTTTCGGAAAGCTTTTGAGAGCCTGCGGCGATATTCAGGGTTTGGAAAGAGTTCGATTCACATCTCCACATCCAGCCGCCTTCACTGATGATGTTATTTGGGCGATGGCCGAGACCGAGAACGTGATGCCGCAGCTACACATGCCGCTCCAAAGCGGAAGTGACAAAGTTTTGAAAGATATGAGACGAAGCTACCGCAGTAAGAAATACCTTGGGATTTTGGAGCGCGTTCGCCAAGCAATGCCCGATGCTGCAATCACAACAGACATAATCGTTGGCTTTCCCGGGGAAACTGAGGAGGATTTCCAGGCAACCATGGATGTGGTTCGTGAGGCTAGGTTCGCAAGTGCATTTACTTTCCAATACTCCAAGAGGCCGGGAACCCCTGCCGCAGAAATGGAGGGTCAGCTACCGAAAGAAATTGTCCAAGAGCGCTACGAGCGACTGCTGGAGCTTGTCAACTCTATTGCCGAGGAGGAGAACAAACTCCAGGTTGGCAAAACGGTGGAAGTGTTGGTTGCAAATGGTGAGGGCCGAAAAGACGGAGCAACCTCAAGACTAAGCGGAAGGGCCAAGGATAACCGCCTTGTGCACTTTAGTGTCCCAGCTGGAGCGGAAAGACCAAGACCCGGAGATGTAGTCACAGTGGATGTTACAGATAGCGCCCCGCATTTTTTGTTGGCTGACTCCGATGCTTACAGTCTACGCAGGACTATTGCTGGTGACGCTTGGGATCGCGCTCAGGCTGAGAGCTGCGCTGTTGGCGAGCCAGGCGCAATCTCTCTTGGTATGCCCAGCTTGCCCATCCGTGGCTGAGTTGATAGTCATCTTGGGGCCGACGGCCTCAGGTAAATCCGGCGTCTCCCTAGAGCTGGCAAGACGACTTGCGAAAAAAGGCGAGTCCCCAGAATTGGTTAATGCAGACTCAATGCAGCTATACCAAGGAATGGATATCGCAACCGCGAAATTGACCCTGGAGCAGAGAGCAGAGTTTCCTCACCATATGTTTGATGTTTCTCCACCGGAGATGGAAATGACGGTGGTGCAATACCAGGGGATGGCTAGATCGGTGATTGAGCAGATTCTCTCTCGAGGTGGCTTTCCCATTCTGGTTGGTGGATCAATGCTCTATCTGCAGTCTGTTATTTATCAAATGGAATTTGCCCCTACTGACGAGCAAATTCGAAAAGACCTGGAAGTTGAGCTTGATGAGTTGGGACCCGGGGCCCTGCTGGCAAGATTGAGACAGCTGGATCCTGATTCAGCTGAGAGACTCGACGTTCGGGATGAACGACGGATTATCAGGGCCCTTGAGCTGTTTCAACTTCGAGGGCGAGGTTTAGACGAATTCAACAAGCAGCCACCGCTATGGAAAAACTGCAAGATTTTTGGTCTCGAGGTCGACAGAGAAACACTCAGACAGAGAATAAACAGTCGGGTTGAGGGTATGTGGGAGCAAGGATTGGTTGAAGAAACCCAGAGGCTGAGGGGGAAACTCAGCACCACAGCGGCTGCAGCCATTGGCTATCAGCAAGTAGAGATGTTTATCGATGGTGAGATCACCAAGCAACAGGCAATTGAGCAGATACAGATTTCGACAGCAAGGTATGCCAAAAAGCAGATGACATGGTTTAGGCGAGATAAGAATATTCACTGGCTTCAACCGGAGACGGCCGTTGAACAGATAATCAGCGAGGCTAGGCTATAGGGATGGAGATTCACTTCACCAAAGGTCACGGCACAGGAAACGACTTTGTGTTGATTGACAACTTTGACAACATCATCGAACTTACCGAGCAGCAAATTCAAAAAATTTGCGATCGGAACTTCGGCATTGGCGCAGATGGGGTCATATTCGTGGTGAAGACTGCCACTAGCGAAGTTTCTGGGCTTCTGGATCAGGAACCTGAAGCTGAATGGTTTATGGACTATCGAAATGCTGACGGCTCGAAAGCGGAAATGTGTGGAAACGGCATTCGGGTATTTGCTCGTTACCTGCTTGCAAATGAGCTTGCTCAAATTCAGCCAGGTTCCACATTGCCAATCGCGACCCGTGATGGGATAAAAGATCTAACAGAGGCAGCAACCGGTTTCGCGGTGGACCTAGGACTATTCAAAGTGGTGGATAACCAGCTTGAAATAAGCGCAGATGGACTCGCGGTGGCTAGGCCCGCACTTGAGGTTGACATGGGGAATCCTCACGCCGTTGTTGCCGTGTCCAGTGCAGATGAACTTGCCTCTCTAAAACTGAGTTCAAAACCAACTGAAAACCAACCCCGACCAAATGGTCTGAACTATGAATTTGTTGTCCCCTCAGATCCACTAATCGAAGATGGTGTGGGCCGAATTGAGATGAGAGTCTTTGAGCGCGGAGTCGGGGAAACACTTAGCTGCGGTACCGGAGTGGCCGCCGCCGCTTTGGCTGTTCGCAACTGGTCAGGTGTCGGCCAGGATCACTGGCAGGTGAAGGTCCCAGGTGGTTTACTCGGAGTGAAAGTTTTTCCCAGCGAAGAAGGGGAGAGAGTTGGGCTTAGTGGACCCGCGGAGCTGGTTTTCAA